>JBFFIS010000225.1:0-4844 GCA_041556375.1 Desulfurivibrionaceae bacterium
CCATCCGTGACGTAATCCTCTTTCCCCACCTGCGCCCAGAGGCCAAATAAAATTCGCGCTTCGAAGAGACGGGCAGTTCTTTACTTTCTGCCTGGAGCATTATTTATGGCAGGCCAGGACATAAACTCGCTGGTTACTTTATTGATTTCCCAGAACCCTTAACCAAAGGCTGTTCTTTTATGAATTTTGAATTCTTTGTCTGCCTGCGCTACCTCAAGGCCACCAAGAAAAAGGGCTTCATTTCCCTTATTTCCCTGATTTCGGTGGCAGGTGTGGCAGTCGGCGTCATGGCGTTGATTATTGTTATCGCCGTCATGACCGGTTTTGGCGAAGAGTTCCGAGACAAGATCCTCGGGGTCAACTCCCATATTGTTGTCCAGAAATTCGGCGGCAGCATGCAGGGCTATGAGGAGGTCCTGTCTACCGTTGCCGACCATCCTGAGGTAACCGGCGCCACCCCCTATGTCTACGGGCAGTCAATGATCACCACCGGCAGCGGCGGCAGCGGCTGTGTGGTCCGGGGAATTGACCCTGAATCTGCCGGCAAGGTCCTTTCCCTGCCCGACCAGCTTATTCATGGCGACGGCCTGGAAAGTCTCCTGCCCCTATCACCGGGGGACCCGCCAGGAATCATTATCGGTGCCCAGCTTGCCAAGCAGCTCAGGGTCCACATGGGCGATAGGCTGCGCCTCCTCTCCCCATCCGGCCCCTTATCGCCCATGGGCATTATCCCGCGGATCAAATCCTGCCAGGTGACCGGCATCTTTGAGACCGGGATGTACGAGTATGACTCATCGCTTGTGTATATTGATCTGGCCACGGCCCAAAGCTTCTTTAACAGCCCCGGCCAGGTCCATGGCCTTGAGCTTACCATCAAAGACATTGACCAAGCGGCCGAGGTGGCAGCCGAACTGCGCACCACTCTGGGAGAAACCTTCCTGGTCAAGGATTGGATGGCCATGAACTACAACCTCTTCTCCGCCCTGAAGCTCGAAAAGACCGCCATGTTCATCATTCTCACCCTCATTGTGTTGGTGGCGGCATTCAACATCATTTCCACCCTGATTATGGTGGTCATGGAAAAAAACAAAGACATTGCTATCCTGAAGGCGATGGGGGCCACGGCCAACCAGATCCTGCGCATCTTCATGTATGAAGGCCTGTTTATCGGGATCGGCGGCACCCTGATCGGCTTAGGTGGCGGCCTTGGCGTCTGTAAGCTGCTCAGTCGCTACAAGTTCATAGAACTGCCAAGCGATGTCTACCCCATCTCTACCCTGCCCATCAAGGTCCTTCCCCTTGATGTCAGCCTGATCGCCATTGCCGCCGTCTTAATCACCCTGGCTGCCACCATCTATCCATCCTGGCAGGCAGCCAAGGTGGAGCCCTCCACCTCGCTGCGCTACTGACACTCACCTATCCGTCTTCCGGACAGAGCATTGGTGCCACTCATATCGATGGCCCCGGTCATGACCATGGTTATAGAACCGTCAAAAGTCCTGCCCCGGTAGGTTATTTCACCCTCGCTTACTGTCGTGCCGCCCGGGCTTTTACACTCCACAGACCAGCTCACGGTATTGCCCTTGATCTTCGGGGTTGAATAGCTACAAATCTCCTGACCAGCAGGCCCTTGTTTGGGAACTATATCATCCGTGGTCAGACATTGGCGATAGACCATGGGGGGAATCTTCATGGGCATTCCAGGCATATTTATCTCGGTGCTAATTTCCCACATGCCCTCCTCAAGATCTGGCCCTGCCCCTGAACAGGCCACAAGTCCGACAAGTATGACCAGCACGCTACTCACAGTAAAAACATTCTTCACCATCTCACCCTTTCCTTGAGTCAATGACGCACCTCAGGTACGCCTCCATTAATAATTAGTAACTTTCGCCTTCCCATTATGGGCTTTGGCAGCAAAGCAAAAAAACCAGCCAAATTTCCAGCAAGCGCCTTCCTTTTCTTGCCTTATGGGGCAAGTTGGCTTACTGTCCATGGGGATTTGTCACTCTGTCTCCCATAAATTACCCTCCATACAGCAAAGTACATGGCTCCCACATGGTCAACAACGAACCTCTGTTTTTAGCGAAAAATATCAGCAAACATTTCGACTCGGGCGATAAACGCTTCGACATCCTCAAAGACATCAATATTTCTATTGATGCAGGAGAGATGGTCGCCATTATTGGCCCCTCCGGCACAGGCAAAACAACCCTACTCCACCTCTTTGGCGGGCTGGCAAAGCCTGACTCTGGTTCCATGGTCTGCGCCGGTGTCGACTTTGCAGGTAAAAACGATAACGCCCTGGCCCAGTTCAGAAACACGACTATTGGTTTTGTCTTTCAATTCCACCATCTGCTGCCGGAATTCAGTGCCCTGGAGAACACCATCATGCCCGGCCTCATTGCCGGCTCAAACCGCAAAGATCTCCATGAGTACGCGTCAACCTTGCTTAACATGGTAGGTCTTGCCGGCCATGAGCATCAAGCGGTGAACGAACTTTCCGGCGGCGAGCAGCAGCGGGTGGCCTTGGCCCGAGCCCTGGTACGCAAGCCCGCTCTTCTCCTTGCCGATGAACCAACCGGCAATCTCGACCCGGAAACTGGGATGCGGGTCTTTGACCTGTTAAAAACCCTTAATAAAGATTTGAATCTGACCACCGTCATGGTCACCCATAATCATGAATTAGCCCGCCGGATGGATAGGTGTCTGATCCTACAAAACGGCGTTTTGGCCGACTATACACCCTGAGCAACGATCTTCGCCTGGCAGCCCCTGTCCAAAGACGAAAAATTGTCCCTCTGCGCCCTTTTGCCATGACTTTTCCAGTAATTATCGCTACATTGTCCTACTATTTTTTTTCATGCCATCCATGATGAAGTGTAGCGCACAGCAACTGGCATTTTCGGGAACATAATTCTTCCTAGACACCTCTTCATCTCAAGTTTATTTTTAACAAAAGATATCAAGTAATTACCTACATCAAACAAGGAAGAAACAGCCAATATGCATCAACGTAGACTGCCGTTCACATCATTTACTCTTCTTCTTTTTAGTCTTTCCCTCCTCATCCTTCCCGCCCTGAGCCACGCTGCTGCCCCTAAGGCCAACACCCTCTATCTGTCCCTGAAGACTAAAAGCCTGCAGGGGGACAACTTCAGCCAGACCATGGATCAGGTTTTGGCAAAAGCAGCCACAGAGCGCAACCAAGATTTCCATAAACGCAGCACCACTGCTAAGCGCCTCAACTATGAGGGCACCTGGCCCCCCTCGTTAAAAAAGATCAATGCCTATGCCCGTGGACTTGGCTATGACTATGTTGTTACCGGCACCGCCACCAAACTTGGCGACACAATTTCCATCGACCTGACCCTCTTTGATTTAGTCGACAACACCTCGAGGCCATCCACCTTTGGCCAGGCTACAGAGGCCACTCTGCAGGAAACGATAAACTCCCTGGCCCGTGAAGTAGCAGCATTTACCGACCGCCATTTTCGTATTGCCTCCATTAACATCAAAGGTAATAGCCGTATTGATAGCGGCGCTATTCTCCGCCATATCAAAAACAGGGCTGGTGATGAGTATAACGCCTCACTGCTCCGTGAAGATCTGCGCGCCGTCTTTAAAATGGGTTATTTTGATGACATTTCCATTGATGTGCGGGGCAGCGACAAAGGTAAACATGTCACCTTTATCGTCAAAGAAAAAGAGATCATCGCCGCCGTGGAGATCAAGGGGGCTAAGGAGATCAGCGAGGAGGACATCAAGGAGGTGCTAACCGTCACCGCCAACACCATCTACAGCCCCCATCAGGTCAACAAATCAACCCGCCTCATCAAGCAGTTCTATAAGTCTAAGGGCTTTTACAATACCCGGGTGACTACCAAGATCACCTACCCCAAAAAAGATTACGTTACTGTTGAGTATATTATTGTTGAAGGCAAGAAGGTGTTCATTAAAGAAATCATCTTTAACGGCAACACCACCTTCACCGACAACGAGCTCCTTGACATCATGGTCACCTCTGAAAAAGGCTGGTTCTCCTGGTTTACCGAATCAGGGGTCCTTAAGAGGGATTCCGCCAAGGAGGACGCCAATCGGATTGGCGCTTTTTACCAGAATAACGGTTTTGTTGATGTCAAGATCGGCGAACCGGAAATTGACAAAAAAGGGGACTGGCTCTACATCACCTTTAATATTTCTGAAGGGGACCGTTATAAAGTCGGCACCTTCGATATCCAAGGTGATCTCCTTGAAGACAAAGACTCCCTGGCCGTGTTGACCAACCTGGGCAGTGAGCGTTATTTCACCAGGGAAATCCTCCGCAAAGATACCCTGACCTTGAGTGACTTCTACGCATCCAAGGGCTATGCCTTTGCCGATATTTCCCCGGAAACCAAAAAAGACGCAGTAAACAAAAGGGTAGATGTCACTTTGCACATCACCAAGGGTGACCTGGTCCACGTCAACCGCATTATCATCAAGGGCAATGACCGCACGCGTGACAAGGTCATCCGCCGGGAAATGACCATCGATGAGCATGACATCTACAATGCCACCGCCATCAAGAGATCAACGGCCCGCTTAAAACGTCTCGACTACTTCGAAGATGTCAGCATCACCCCTGAGGCCACTGGCGAAGAAAACAAGATGGACGTTGTGGTGGAGGTAAAGGAAAAGGCCACCGGCACCTTTTCCATCGGCGCCGGTTACAGCTCGGTGGACAACCTGATGTTCATGGCCGAGGTCAGCCAGGAGAATTTCCTGGGACGCGGCCAGCACCTTACCCTGCAGGCCAACGTCGGCGGTTCAAATACCCGCTACAACCTGAAATTCACCGAACC
>JBFFIS010000226.1:0-4830 GCA_041556375.1 Desulfurivibrionaceae bacterium
AAAGATAATGATATCCGCCGCAGCCAGGGCAGAGGTCACCTCTTCGGGAACATGGGGTTCTTCGGAAAACTTGACAAAAACGCGGTCAATGGCGGCATTACGATAGCCGCCGCTCGACTTATTTTCACCGGTGACCAGCACGCCGTTGCCATAGAGCAGTTGGAGATGGGCCGGCGTGGTGGTGCAGGGCAACACCGAGCCTTCACCGGCCCCAATCAGGGCGGAAAGCCATTTGAGGCCTTCAAGAACGGCTGTTGCCGATGGTTTCATGTCCTCGGCCGGTGTCAACTTATAGATGGCGGCGGCAACCAGCAGATTTCCCAGGCAATGGGGGCGGCCAAGGGCCTTTTTAAGGCGGAAATCAGTGAAAATAAACTCCAGCAGGCCGGTGAGTTTTTCAACGAGGAGCTCCGGCAGCTCGGGAAGGTCACAGCCCTTACCGGCCAGCAGGGCGGAAATAGACTCGGGCTTACTCTGGAAACGCAGGGTGAAGACACTGTGCAGACAGCGCACCAGCTTGGCAGCCCGGGGCTCTGTCAGGCCGTAAAGGCGGACGAGGTTGGCCTTCTGAATGGAGGAGAGCAGAACATGGCGGATATCACCAAGACCGATAATGGGCAGGTCCTTGAGAAGCTCACCGGTGGAACCGCCATCGTCGGTCACGCAAACGATGGCCTTGGTCTGCGGGAAGATCTCCTTAAGGCCGGCAAAGGGCGACTGCGGCCAGCCCTGCCGATTACTGTCACCGCCCACCACATTGGAAAGACCGCTGCCGCCGCCGAGAACGACGACATTAAGCTCTGAGGTATCCTGATCATGAAGGACGTCGGCCAGCTCCTCCAGGGGAGAGGTCATGGACTCCTGGCCCTCAGGAGTGCCGGAGAGGACGAGCTCGATGAGCTTTTCCACCAGGGTCCGTCTGGGCAGCAGGTCCAAGGGGCCGAAACGGGCGGCAGTGGCCTTTTGCAGACTGGTCACCAGAGCGTCGGCAGTAGGGAGATTGGTAAGGTTTTGGGTCATAGGCTCTTGAGTTTAAATGCGCCCCGGCCACAAGAATCATGCGAGGACAAACAACAACAACTCAGGCGCAGAGGGCTTGAAGAGCACGAAAAAATGCCATCAAGCCCCTCGTGCCCTCTGTGCTGAAAAGCTGATTTTCTTTTACAGGCCGGTGGCCGCCATCTGCTTACGCACCGAGGCCTCTGAATCCTTCATAGCGGCCTGCTCGTCGGCGGAAAGCTCAAACTCGATAATGCGTTCAACACCTTTACTGCCGATAACGACTGGCACACCAAGGAAACAGCCGGAGATACCGAACTCGCCTTCAAGATAGGCGGCACAGGGCAGGACCCGTTTGGAATCGGCAAGCACCGCTTCGGCCATCTCAACGGCAGCAAGGCCTGGAGTGTAGAAGGCGGAACCGGTCTTGAGATGGTTGACGATCTCGGCGCCACCGGTCTGGGTCCGCTTAACAATGGCAGCCAGCTCATCGGCGCTGAGCAGGTCGGTCACCGGCACTCCGGCAACATTGGCCAGGCGGATCAGCGGGATCATATTATCGCCATGGATACCCATGACCATGGCATTGACATCACGGGGGGCTACACCGATGGCCTGGGCCAAAAAGGTCCGATAGCGCGCCGAATCAAGAACTCCGGCCATACCGATGACCCGCTCCTTGGGGAAGCCGGAAACCTTAAAGCCGGTGTAGACCATGGCATCAATGGGATTGGTGACGACGATGAGCACGGCATTGGGAGAATGCTTGGCAGCCTGCTCGGCGCACGACTTGACGATGGCAACGTTTTTGGCCAGCAGGTCATCGCGGCTCATTCCCGGTTTACGGGCCAGGCCAGCGGTAATAATAATAACATCGGAGTTGGCTGAATCGGCATAGTCGTTGGTACCCACCACCATGCCGGGGAAGGGATCAACCGGGCCGGACTGGGAAAGATCCAGGGCCTTACCCTGCGGAATTCCCTCGACAACATCGAGAAGATAGACATCGCCAAGACCGCGGCTGGCAGCCCAATGAGCTGCCGTTGCACCAACATTACCTGCACCAATAATTGTTATTTTCTTACGCATTTTCTCTTCCTTATTTTTTTATTTATTTATCATTTCTACAGGAGCTTTCTGAAGGGGCCAGCTCAGGCGTCTTTACACAAGTCCGCCACCCGCTCGGCATCGGCCGGGGTATCGACCTCAATGGAATCGTGCGAGGTTAAGACCACCTTAATGCCATAGCCATACTCCAGGGCCCGGAGCTGCTCAAGCTTCTCAAAACGTTCCCACTCCCCTTCGGGCAGGGCGACGAAGCTGAGGAGAAAGCCCTTGCGATAGGCATAAAAACCAAGATGCTTATAATAGGTGGGCGCCTGGGCCTCCTCGGGATTACGCTGAAAGGGAATGGAGGCCCGGGAGAAATAGAGGGCCATACCGTGGCGGTCAAAGACGGTCTTGACATGGTTGGGATCGTTTATCTCTTCAGGGCGCACTATCTTATAAATCAGGGTGGACATGGGCAGTGAAGGATCGTCCAAGAGGGGCTGGGCGACCTGACCGACAATCTCCGAGGGGAACAGGGGCTGGTCGCCCTGGATATTGACAACCACATCCTGTTCAGGGATGTCCATGATGGTGGCGGCCTCGGCCAAGCGATCGGTGCCGGAGACATGGTCGCGACTGGTAATCACCACCTCGCCGCCAAAGCCACGAACACAGTCGGCAATACGCTCGTCATCGGTGGCCACTGCCACCCGGCTCAGGATGGTAGCAGCCTGGGCCCGCTCATAGACATGCTGGATCATCGGTTTACCGCAGATCTCAGCCAGAGGCTTACCCTTGAAGCGGTTGGAATGATACCTGGCCGGGATGATGGCCACCACCTTGGGCTCATTTTTATGTTCTAAATCCATATTTTCCTGTTACTCTCTTGCAAGGCATCTTGAATAATTGATGTTTTGGTCAACTACTCAAGCTCGCTTTAAAACAGTTATCAGCCTTCCCTACTGACATCAACGCGCCATATTACTACACTATCGTCTCTTTGATAAGCCTCATTTTTCCATACCCATGCCCCTGAAAGAGCCGCCCCCCACCATTGCTGTCAGCTGGCAAAGCGAAGAGGACCACACCCTGGCCCTGGACCTGGCCCAGCGTCTCAAGCTGCCCCTGGCCCCTGAGGCGCCCGCTGCCACCTTTCTCCTTTGTTTTTGCGCCGGCAGACTGGAGCTGCAGGAGGTTGGCGCCGGCAAAGCCGGACCTGTGTTTGTCGATTTCTCCGCAGGCAAGGCCGCCTATCGCCGCCTCCATGGCGGTGGCCGTAATCAACCCCTGGCCCGGGCCGTGGGCCTAAAAAAAAACCGCTGCCCCGTTGTCCTTGACGCCACAGCCGGCTTAGGCCGTGACGCCTTTGTCCTGGCCTCCCTGGGCTGCACAGTCCACCTCATCGAACGCTCACCCATTCTGCACGCCCTCCTTGAGGATGGTTTGCGGCGCGGCGAACGAGATGACAGCATCAAGGACATCATGGCCAGAATGTCCCTCACCTGGGCCGACGCTGCCCACACCACCGACCATGGCCAGAATGCCGATGTTATTTTTCTCGACCCCATGTACCCGCACCGCAACAAATCGAGCCTGGTCAAGAAAGAAATGCGTCGAACCAGGGCCCTTGTCGGTGATGACGACGACGCAGATGCCCTGCTGGACTGGGCCTTGTCATGCTGTCCGGCCCGGGTGGTGGTAAAACGCCCGAAGGGGGCGCCATTTCTTGGGAACAAAAAACCACCCTTAATCATCAAAAGCAAAACCAGCCGTTTTGATGTATATTTTCCCAGCTCCTAAAATTTCCGCTTCTATTAACCACTACCAGAAACGCTTATCATGAATAAAATTATCGCCTTTTTTCTACTCCTGGCCCTGGCCGCCTGCTCCTCGGAACAAACCGAACCCGCCAAAAAAGCCGCTACAGCCGAACCACCCATGGCCAAACAGCTGCCCATGAGTCAGACCCCGAGCAAGCCGGCCTTCACCTCGATCTCGCCCCTCACGGCCCAAAAGCTCATCGCCGACAAAACCGACCTCCTCATCCTCGACACCCGCACGACCAGAGAGATCGTCACCAACGGCACCATTGCCGGGGCTCAGCAGACATCCTTAAGGACTATCTTCCAAAATGAGCTTACAATCCCCAAAGAGACGCCCATCCTGGTGATCTGCGCCGTGGGCGGCAGAAGCTATGCTGCCGGCAAGATCATGGTCAAGCACGGCTTTAAGGAGATTTACAATCTAAGCGGCGGCCTCGACAAGTGGAAAGCGGCCAAGCTGCCGGTGGTCTATCCCAAATAACAGCACCTGCTTGCCCGGATAGCCAGCCAAGGGCCATTAGCGAAGTACGCCGCCCTCGCCAACCACTGAATATTTATCAACTTCATCATATCTGCCGATAGGAACTATAAAGGCATCAGCGCCGATGCCGATAGTCCAGGGAGGCAATATCATGATCGATGAAATTGATGCCATTGGCCTGCAGAGCGAACTGGCCCATAGTCACTGCGAGCTTAATCACGGCCGCCGTGATACCGACCCCCACCCCGCCGTTGACTACCTCGTGCTCCCCATTGGCACCAAGAACTCCACTGGCAAGATCAGCGACCAGAGCGACCTTGTCATTCCCATTTGCCAGGAATGCCTCGAAGGCCTCAGCGACGAGGCCTGGACCCTGCTCTACTGCCTGGACTGCAATGAAAGCCAATGGCTGCTGCGGGAAATGGCAAAAATGAAATACCGCCATAACATCATCTGGCTGCGCGGCTGCCCCAAATG
>JBFFIS010000227.1:0-4795 GCA_041556375.1 Desulfurivibrionaceae bacterium
AAATATTCATGGTGACCCCTAGGGGAATCGAACCCCTGTTCCCGGCGTGAGAGGCCGGTGTCCTGACCGCTAGACGAAGGGGCCATGATTATGAGGGATTCTAATTACTCTGCTGCCTCGGCTTTGTCAAGTATCTTGCTCGTCAGTTTTTACAAAAAAGACTCGACCGTAAAATTCATTTTCTTGGCGCAAGAAAGTGGCAACATCGTCATTGAGATAGCGTGGCGCACAACGCCATAGCCAATTGCCCTCAACCGTGGCCGGTCTATTCATCCGGCAATCAGTACCAAAACCCAAGACATCCTGAATGGGAAGCACGGCCATGGTCGCCGTTGAGGAAAGGGCCAGTCGGACAAAATCGAGATGGACGGCTCGACCATCACTATTTGCATAACGAAGGAGTCTGTCCTTGGAGCGTTGCGGCACTTCAGGATCAAAATACCAACCCACTGAGGTGTCATTATCATGGGTACCGGTATAGATCAGACAGTTAGGGTCGGTGAGATTATGGGGTAAATAGGTATTATCGGCATCGGAATCAAAGGCAAACTGCAGAATCTTCATCCCAGGAAGACCGAGATCGGCCCGCAGTTTCTCTACCGCCGGCGTTATGATGCCGAGATCCTCAGCAACAATATGGAGATTGGCAATCACCCCGTCCATCTCCTTGAAAAAAACCTTGCCCGGCCCCTTCTGCCACTTGCCCTTTACTGCAGTTTCTTCCTTGGCGGGAATCACCCAGTAAGACTCGAGGCCACGGAAATGATCAATGCGCACCATATCAAGCATGGCGGAGGACACCTGAAAACGGCTGCGCCACCACCTGTACACAGCTGCATTTGCCTTTTTGCCCTGATGCCACAGGTACAAAGGATTCCCCCAACGCTGACCGGTGGCACTAAAATAGTCAGGGGGTACACCGGCGACGTTTTTGGGCTCACCACTGCTGGCATCAAGATCAAAACAGTTCTGGTTGGCCCAGACGTCACTGGAGTCATGACTCACATAGATTGGCATATCGCCAAAAAGAAGAACCCCTTTCAGCTTGGCATAGCTCCGGAGCTGTTGCCACTGATCAAAAAAGAGAAATTGGCAAAATTTCTGAAATTCGACCGCTTCTTTATTTTGCTCATAAAAGATGGCCAACTCCTTAGCATCGCGCCTGGCAACGCCTTGAGGCCAATTATTCCAGGCAGCATCTTCAAACTTGTCCTTCAGGGCCATAAACAGGGCATAATCATCGAGCCAGTCCTGCTCCGCAGTGCAAAAAGCCGAGAACTGCTGGCGCCTATCACCGTGTAACTGCCGATAAGCCTTCTCAAACAGAGGTTGCCGAACTTCATGGGCATAGGAAAAATCAGCGGCATACTCAGAAGAAGCCTGGATGCCAACGAGGTCGTCTGCCTTCAGAAGTCCAGAGGAAACCATCAGTTGCGGACTGACAAAGAGGGGATTGCCGGCGGAGGCGGAGAACCCCATATAGGGGGAAAAGGCAAAAGCGCCTGAGGTTGGTCCCGTTGGCAGGAACTGCCAACATTGTACCCCGGCCTTCACCAGAAAATCGACAAACTGAAAACCAGCGCCAATATCACCGCAACCATAGGGACCAGGCAACGATGAAATATGGAGAAGGATGGCTGTAGATCGCTGGGACATAAGGTTTATGACCTCAAATTTTAGAGTGAGCCAAGAAGTATTGTGCTGATTATGCGCGGGCCACCCTTGAAAGTCAAGAGACGTTCCAAAAGGAGCAAATAATAGTTGCTATTTGAGCAATAATTATGTAGGTTATGGAGTTTTCGTGTCACCGTCCAGCTTGTTAATGGTGACGCGTATTTTTTTGCCTGCGGATACCCAAAACATATCCCCTTTCCCCAGGCATGAAAGGCAAGGAACAATTTTTCCCCCATAGGCCTCATAAAGCTTAAGGCCTTTTACATATTTTCATGGAGTATGCCTGTGCCAGCAGACATTCAAGCTAGAATACAGAAAATTGGTAAACAATGCGGCTGTGTTAGTATTGATATACTTAACGACCTCATTCCCGAGGAAAAAGATGCCTCGTTTATCAATCTTATCCTTGATTTCCTCGAAAAAAATAACATCAAGATTGTCGACACCCTGCCTGCCGACAAAAAAGCGGCCTTAGGCGACACCGACAGCAGCGAAGAAGGGGGCACCACCTCCCAAGGTCAAAAGCTTGAGCCTGCCCAGGATGTAGAAGAAACCACCACCACCTATCTCCGTGAGATGGGTCGTTTCGACCTTCTCACCCCTGCTGAAGAAGAAAAATATTCCAAGACCATCCGTGAAGGCTTTGACTCCATCATCCAAACCATTCGCCTTGACAAGTCAGAGCTCCCAGAAGTAGTCACCTTGGTCGACCGCATCGACCTCTGGGAAAAACGTGACCCCACCCTCAAGCCCAAGAAGCAGCATTTAAATCATATGCGCCGTACAGTGCAGGCCATTGCCGGCACCCACAACGATAACGATACGATTTGCGCTGCCAACTATCGCATCGGCCTCTACACCCGCTCCATCGAAGCGGCAAAAGACTCCATGATCAAGGCGAACCTTCGCCTGGTGGTCTCCATTGCCAAACGCTACATGCACCAAGGGTTAAGCCTTGCCGACCTCATCCAGGAAGGCAACCTCGGCCTCATGCGGGCCGTATTCCGCTTCGACTACACCAAGGGCAACAAATTCTCCACCTATGCCAGCTGGTGGATTCGCCAGGCCATCACCCGCGCCATCCTCGACAAGACCAGAACCATCCGTCTGCCCGTTCATTTCCTTGAGCTGCGCAGCCAGTTTTTCAAGGCCTTTTACTCGCTCCTCAAAGAGCTGGGCCGCGAGCCGACCCCGGTTGAGATCTCAGAAAAGACTGGTCTGCCCATGGATAAAATCCTGGCCATCCTTGAGGCCTCCAGGGAACCTATTTCCCTTGAAACCCCTGTGGGTGATGACGATTCCACCCTGGGTGATTTTCTTGAGAACCAGGAGGCCATCTCGCCATACGAGTCGGTAAAAAACAACGAACTTGCTGACCGGGTCACAGGAATTCTTTCCACCCTCAGCCCCAGGGAGGAAAAAATCATCCGCCTCCGCTTTGGCATTGGCGAAGACGCCGAGTACACCCTGGAAGAAATCGGCAAGCGCTTTAACGTTTCCAGAGAACGTATCCGCCAGATTGAGAAAAAGGCCTTAAATAGGCTGCGGCACTCGAGCCGCAGGGAGAAGCTAAAGTTCTTCCTCGACTAAGTTTACCAGACCAAAACCCGCTCCCAACAAGAGCGGGTTTTTTTATATGAGCCGCAGGCCCACTATCAACCTGTTTTCGCCATCCTTTCTTGTCATCCACTCCACCCTGGCCTTCGGCACGGGCATCCTCCTTTCTTACCCAGACTTTCCCTACCATACAGCTCTTCTCGTCACCACCTTAGGCCTTGGACTCGGATGCCTTGTCTGCCTGCATCTGGCAAAAAGCCTAAGCCACCCTCTAACAATCATCTTTTTTCTGTTTCTTGGCGCCTGTCATAACAGCGCCCATCTTGCCCCAGCCCAGGAGCAGGATCATATCAGCAACCTAATAACAGAACAAAGAGAGGTCTCCCTCATCGCCGTTGTTGACACGGCTCCAGCCTACGGCATTGACAGAACCACTCTCATCGTCAAATGCAGGGAGGTTTTAATCCCCCCTGCTGGCAGCCCTCCATCTTCACCGTCAACCCAGCGTATGCCTGTCTTCAAAAAGACCAGCGGCCTGATAAAATTAAGTCTGCGCGCCAAGCCTGCTGATCTTCTTTTGCCGGGAGACCGCATCCTGACCAGAGCAAGGATCGGCCCGCCTCAGGGGTTTGACAACCCAGGCGGCTTCAACCTCCCCCGTTTTCTGGCCAGCCAAGACATCTTCACAACTGGCTGGATCAGCTCTAGCCACTCCATCCGCAAAATTGCAGGCCCTTCACGACAAGAAAAATTCATTACCTATGGACCAAAACGTCTCCGGGCCCAGCTAATCAGTTTTTTAGACCACCACCTCCCCGAACAGCACAGCGCCCTTTACCGGGCCTTGATCACCGGCGACCGGAGCGGTCTGCCTCCGGACCTGGTGGAACTTTTCAGATCATTGGGCACTGTCCACCTCCTGGCTATTTCCGGGCTCCATATGGCCCTGCTGGCCGGAGCGGTGATGGCCGTATCCTTCTGGCTCTTGCAAAGATCGGAGACCATTCTCCTGCGCTGCTCGGCCCGCAAGATTTCCGGCTGCGCGGCCATACTTCCTCTTGTCCTCTACTGCTTGGTGGCCGGTTTTCAGACCCCGGCCCTCCGCGCCCTGTTGATGATCCTGATTTTCATCAGCGCCCTCCTCAGTGACCGCCAGTGGCATGGCCCAACCAATATTAGCCTGGCCGCCCTTGCCATCCTGATTATTAACCCCTTGGCCATAACCACGGTGTCCTTCCAACTCTCCTTTGCCGCAGTGACAGGCATCATCCTTGTCCTGCCCCAGGCCCGCCCTTATTTCATTACGACCGAGCATAAGACTCTCAAGGGTAAGGTCATCCAGTATGCTCTTGGCAGCCTTATCGTCTCACTGGCAGCCAGCCTCGCCACCCTTCCCCTTCTCCTCTTTCACTTTAACCGTTTTGCCCTCAGTGGCCCCCTGGCAACAATCGCCATCGAACCCTTTCTCTGCATGTGGAGTCTGGGCTGGGGACTACCCGCCAGCCTTATCGCCCCTCTTTTCCCCGACCTTGCCCTGGTGCTTTTCAAAATAGGCGGCATAGGC
>JBFFIS010000228.1:0-4784 GCA_041556375.1 Desulfurivibrionaceae bacterium
CATGGTTGTATAAAAACAGGCTTAGTCACGTATCTTTGATTTAAGATCAGGCATGGTTTCCGGTTTGCTGCTGTCCCAAATCTTACTCTCATTGCCGGTGGCAGTGACATTCTCGTAGACACCATTATCGCGACGGACAAGCTTGGTAAAACCCATGTTCTTCAGATCGGCATTGGTCGTGGGGGTAGCAATATTGACCCGCGACACCATACGCCGGACCTCACCGCCACACACAGGGCAGTGGGTCAGTTTATCGCTGGCCATGGACTGCACCCACTCAAAACAGCGACCGGCATCACAGCCTTCACCAAGATGTTCGTAATCATAAACAGGCATATTTTTTTAATCATTCACCGAAGTGATCTATATTAATTCTCCGAACTGTACGATTTCACCAGGGCCTCAGATTCGTTCAAGCAGGCTGAGGAGTCTATAGCCTGCTATGTGAGTCAGTCTGATCGGACGGAGATGGGGTGCTGGTAAAATCGTACTTATTTTTTGGTAAGGCGATTAACCAGAATGGTGATTTTCTCGCCCTCTTCATTCTGCATGGTCGTCTTGCTGACAGCAATTTTAAACTGTTTCTGGGCCAGATCAAGGAATTTGGGCACGGATTTGCGGCGCACATCGTGGGCCAGATAGATCTCGCCATCATCCTGGAGATAATCATTAAATATGGCCAGCAACGGACCAAAAAAATCATCGCGAAACAGAACTTCGGCGGCGATAATCCGGTCAAACTTGGGCATCTCGGGCGGCTTGAGCCAGTCAATCATCCGAAACTCAACATCATCAAAACCGTTGGCCGCCGCACTCACCCGCTGGAAGTCAAGGATGTGAGGCTCATAATCACTTAAGGTCACCTCATAACCCCGGGCAGCGGCAACCAGACCAGGGGCGGCCATGCCGGCCCCGAGCTCAAGCAGCTTCTGATTGCCCTGGGCGGGCATGGAGGCCATAACGTGGGCCAGGACCATCGAGGCCTCCCACAGCTTGACCCAAAAGGGAAACTCCGAAACATTCTCAAAGGGGTCCTTGCCAGCCAGCAGATGCTCGAGATCGGTGACCTGGAGAATATCAAGCTCCACGTCCTGAATCTTCAGGGGCCGAAACCCGACCTTGAATTGTTTGCGAATCCGCTTAAGCACCTTCTGTGTTTTCTCTGATAACTTTTTACTCTCCACAATATTCCTCAAATAAAAAAAGTTGCCGGTTTTCCGTTGCGCTTTCTCCTGGCAAGGAAAACATCAACCATACCTTTGGCAGACAACGTGTTTATAATTAGACAGCCAACCAGTCGTTAATAAAAGATTTTTTGGCCCGGTCCTGTGCTTGTGGCCCTGGGCAACAAGGCCCCAGCAGCCATCAAAAGCCCAAAGCCAGGGCCGATAGTACCAGAGCCGTCAAAAAAAATCGATAATAGGCAAAGACGGCCAGGGAGTGGGTCTGGACAAAACGCATGAGCAGGGCGATGAAGGCGTAGCCGGAAATGGCGGAAGCCACAAAGCCAGCCACATAAAAGAGATACTGGCCACTTTCCAGGCCTGGGCCGGAAAAAAGCTTTAGAACCTTATAACTGCCGGCCCCCAAGATGACCGGTGCTGAAAGCAGGAAGGAGAAACGGGCCGCAGCAACGCGGTTCAAGCCCAGAAAGAGACCGGCGGTGATCGTCGCCCCACTGCGGGATACTCCCGGCACCAGGGCCAAGGCCTGAGCACAGCCGATGATCATGGCGTCCCAAAATCCCAAGGAGGAAAAACTCCGTTGCCGTAATCCTCGCTTTTCTGCCAACCACAGCATAAGGCCGGCCGCACTGAGGGTGGCCGCTACCAAGAGCGGCGAGCGCAGCAGGCTTTCGACATAGTCCCCCAACAGCAGACCGGCAATAACGGCCGGCACTGTGGCGTAACAGATATAAAAGGCAACCCGACGCTCCCGAGGTCCGCGCTCCGGGCCATAGCTGCCGAAAAAGGCCAACAACAGGCCGGCGAGGTCCCGGCGAAAATAGGCGAAAATGGCGGCCAAGGTGGCGAGGTGAAGAACCACATCAAAGGTGAGACTGGCCTCCTCAACCCCAAAAAAGTGGGCCGCCAGAAGCAGATGGCCGGAACTTGAGACCGGTAAAAACTCGGTAGCTCCCTGGAGCAAACCGAGGAATATGGCGTAAAGAATTTCCATAACAGTATATAGTCGTCTAAGTAGGTGTCGGGGCAGCAATAGCCCTCAGTTGTGAGGGCTTGTTGTTTGCTCACCAGAACAAGATGTCTCATTTCTTTTCAGCCACTACAGAGTTCACACCAAACATCTGTATTGGCAGGCACCACGACGCTAACGAAGAGCACAACGCAAGAGCTTAGGGACATCAGCCTCAAGCCTTTTTGCGCCTCGTCGGCGTCGTGGTATAAATACAACGTGTTTCCTTTAGCGATAATCGCCAATCAGCCTACAGGAGTTTGCCCCATGTCATGGCCCCCCTCCCTTGCCGACACTTTGCTGACCATCTTCCTGGTCATGGGCATTGCCGGCACCTTCCTACCTGTCCTGCCCGGACCGTCGATCATTGTCGCCGGCGCCCTGCTCCATGGCCTTCTCACCGGCTTTCAGCCCCTGAGCATAGTCCACATCCTGGTGCTCATCCTCTTTGCCCTGGGGGCCTGGGGGAGTCAGTACCTCCTCACCGCCTTGGGAGCCCGCCACTTCGGCGGCTCAAAGGAGGGAATTTTAGGAGCGACCATCGGCCTCATTGTCGGTTTTTTCCTGCCCATAGCAGGAGGCATGCTCCTCGGCGCCTTTATCGGTGGTCTTGTCTGTGAGCTCTACTTCGACCAAAAAGAAATTCGCCAGGCTGCCAAATCAGGGGCCGGCGCCGTGGCCGGGATCATTACATCTTTTGTTGTCGAACTCCTGATATCTCTCGGTATGGTCTATTATATCTGGCGCCTCTTTTGAAACTATCAACGAGCACCTTGCAGGTGTCCTGAAATAAAAAAACGCATTCCCGTCAAGCAGACGAGAATGCGTTCAACAAACAACAGCAGACCAAAAACTAGAAATCAACAATCAGCTTGTTGGAGTCTTCGTTCCAGGTCACCACCAAGTACCACACGACCATAATGGCCATAATCAAGAGCAGGGTCCCGGTGTAGCCTAAGGTGTCAGGCATATAGACATATTTACCAAGCTTGCCCTCGGCTTCCAGACTGATCTGGTCAGCGCCGAAATTCTTGAACCACTTGGTCATCAGGGAGTTGGCCAGAGCAAAGAAAGGTACCACCAGGATAAGTTTCACCTGACCCTCACCAACACGCCAGAGGGTACCGGAACCGCAACCACCGGCCAGCATGGCGCCAAAGCCGAAGATGGCGCCACCAACAATGGAGCCCCAACCAAAGGTGCCGCGCACATAGTTGGCCTCGGCAAGGACAGGAACACCATCAGCGCGCATGGGCACGCCATACTTAAGAACAGCAGCGCCGACGGCAACGACGGCTATACTCAGTGCCACAGACTTGGCCAGAGTACAGTCACCGGTCATATGGGGCTCACGAAAGCCCTGAACCATACACCAGCGACCACGCTGCATAACATACCCAAGACCTGCGGCAATCATCAGCAGACCGCCAAGTGATTGAATATACTCAATGCTCTTCTCGCCGGAGAAGAGGACGCCACCAATGGCGTCGATACCATCAACATCCTCGAGGCCAGCATATTTCATGGCGCCGACAATCAGGGCGGCAAGACCGACAAAACCGACAAAGGTCTTCATGCCCTGGGGGAAATCAAAGGTCTTGGCACCACCGCTACCCCAGGTGATATTGGACATCTCCCAGTAGATATACTTCAGTCCGCAGACAACACCGATAACCAGACCGAGCCACATGGAAAAACCGTTGGCAGACAAGTTACCGATGGCATTGTACATACCGCCGACATTACAACCGCCAGACAGGGTGGCACCGATACCCATGAGAATACCGGCCATCACACCTTTGGCAAGCTCAAGACGGGGTGGAATCCGGAAGGCGAAATCGCCGCCCAGACAGGCAGAGATGAAGGCGCCACCGATAAAACCTATACCAATAACAGAACCGGAGCTTGTCAACCAGCCGGCGGGAGCCTCAAGGTAGAGTTCAAGAAAACCGGATTCGGCACCGACCATATTGGCGAAACCGTGTATCATCCAGTCACCCCAGTTGCGAATAGCGCCGACAGCACCCCATGGACGCCACCAGGCCATAATCAGGACACTCAACAGACCGACAACAAGGCCTGTAGTCATGGCATTCCATTCGTCCTTGCAGAGGCGCTTGTACAAATCGCTAACCTTGCTGCCAATAATACTGCTTCCTTCACTCATAATTTCTCCTCTTCCTCAGTATGCTGTCCATGGAGCCACGGTTCTCTCCAAAACCTCATCATGTGACTTTCAGATCAGCAGATCGTGGATTTGCCAACTTTTGCGGCCAAAAAAAAGAGTCGAACAACCGCCGATCGGCATCCGCTTCTTTCTCTTTCGCAAACCCTTTTATAGCAGACCTTCCCAAAGACCAGGTAATCCTACCTAATCAGTCGAAAAATCCATTAGTTAACTAAATCACCTACAATAAATGCTTTAAAAATCAATTCATTACCCACGGCGCTTTCTTTTGTCAAGAATGATGTGTTCCCAGATCATTTTTTCCACGGGCTAAGCCTGCGCCCACAAACAAACAACCACTTGTACTAACGTCGTTTCTCAAGACAGGCTTTTTTGAAACAGCGGCCTGGGCCAGGAATTTTTC
>JBFFIS010000229.1:0-4761 GCA_041556375.1 Desulfurivibrionaceae bacterium
ACCTCTTTTTTTGCCTCCGGTGGAGATTGACTTCAGGTATCCTAGGCGGCATTGACCTTAATAAGGCGCGGTTTGGCAGCTTCTGACTTGGGCAGATGCAACTGAAGGACACCGTTCTTAAATTCTGCCCTCACCTTACCAACGTCAATGGTCTGGGGGATCGAAAATGATCTCCGGTATTCCACGTTGTCGAACTCTTCCCAGTTCACCGCACCTGAGGATTCCAGCTTACGGAATCCGGAAATATCCAGTTTGCCATTATCTATGTTGACGGCAATGTCCTCTTTTAAAACTCCCGGCATATCGGCATGGACAAGGATCTCATCGTCATTTTCATAGATATCAACCACAGGCGCAACTTCAGGAAGTTCATTGCTACGCTCAGGCAGGGACTCTTCTCGTGTGGTGATGTTTGTATTTTCACTCATGGCTCAACCTCCCTACAATCTATCGTTACCATCAAAAGGGCTTTATTTTATTTCAATCTGCTTTGGTTTGGCAACCTCTGCCTTTGGTAGGTTCAAGGTGAGAATACCGTCCTTCAAACTCGCCTCAACCTTTTCCACATCCATATCTGCAGGCAGGGTAAAGCTCCGGGTAAAGGTCATCGACTTTCGCTCAACACGATGAGCCTTATACCCCTCTGGGGCATCAGATTTTCGGGTGCCGCTGATCTCAAGGTAGTTACCCTGGATCTTAATTCCCAGATCATCTTTTGCCAGGCCGGGCACCTCAGCACGCATTTCGAAATAATCACCGTTGTCATACAGGTTGGTTCGGGGACTGGTATCAATAGCTCTCCAGCCATAATCGCCGTGGGATTTATCGTAGCCGGTGAAGATTCTGTTCATCCTGGAGCGAAGTAGATCCATGTCACCAAACATCCGGTCAATATCACTCATTCTTGTCCACATAACCGTTCCTCCTTAAGTTTTTATTTTTCGCAACGATCAGCCTGTACCATTACCTCCTTTACCATGCGCCCCAACTCGTTGAAAAAACGACCAATTTCCCATAATTGGCCCCATCATAACTCCCTATTGAACCATAAAAATAATTACGAAGGAAACCATGTCAATATTCTTTTTTTACTTGCCACCTCATTACCTTTAGCATGAAAGTTGACAAAGTAATATTGGCGAAATACTCTTCTGTAGAGAGGGTGCAGATAATGATAACGAGAAAGGAAAATGCCACGCCAAGAAGCTACGGCGGACGGTGAATGATTTAGAAAAAAGTACAACGGCCATTCGACGACAATAACCCTCTCCATAAAAACAGAGCGGGCAAAACGTGGGGCTTCCTGAGAACTATTTCTCTATGATTGGCAATGGGTAATCATGAACAGAAACCTGCTATATAGTCATAAAATCAACAACCTCATACAAACCTCGATCTTGCTGATGACGATGACCGGTGTCATAGGTCTGCTCGGCTGGACTGTGGCTGGTAACCGGGGGATTATCTTTGCCCTGCTGTCCATCCTTATTGTTGTTCTTTTCAGTCCCCATGTCCCCCCCCAGCTGCTGCTCAGGGCACTCAAGGCCAGAAGGTTTTCAGCCCTCGATTTCCCCCAGCTTTTTAATGCTGCGGCTCTCATTGCCGAGCGGGCTGATCTCGATTTTGTCCCAGAGCTTTACTATATCCCCTCCGATGAGATGAATGCCTTTGCCGTGGGCGACAGCAAGAATGTGGCCATCTGCCTTACAGGGGGCCTTATTCAGCGCCTCACCGGCAGGGAGTTGGTTGCTATTTTAGCCCATGAGGCAGCCCATATCCGCAACAAGGACTTAATGGTCATGAGGCTTGCCGTCATCGCCGGCCGTATCACCGAAGCTCTATCTTTTTTCGGTAAGATTCTTTTTATTATCTCCCTGCCGGCCTTCATTGGCGGCGACGTGGTATTCCTTGCCCCGCTGTTTATTATTATTTTTGCCCCCACAGTGAGCATTTTCCTGCAATTGGCCCTGTCCAGAACCCGGGAATTTGAGGCAGACCGGTTGAGCACACAGCTCACTGGAGATCCGGCGGCCCTTATAACAGCCCTGCAGAAGATAGAAACCTACCAGCAAGGCTTCTGGAGAAACCTCCTGCTGCCTCGCTGGTATTACCACCAATCACCACTTTTACGCTCTCACCCAGCGACCAGCGAACGTATTGCCCTCCTTCGCGCGCTTGAGCAGCAACCAGCACGCTATCCCCCCTCGGCCTAGGCCGGAACGCATAAACGGACCGCTGACAGACAGCGAATTTCGCCATGGCCTGGACCGTTTAGCGATCTTTAGGTTGTGTATGTTGACAGCAAATCCATTGTCTGACATGGTAAAGATATAACTTGAAGGTGGCGAAAACGATTATGGAATTTCAGGACTACTATAAACATCTTGGTGTTTCAAAAGGGGCCAGCGCCGATGAAATTAAACGGGCCTACAGGAAGCTTGCGCGCAAATACCACCCAGACGTCAACAAATCCCCCGACGCCGAAGAGAAATTTAAAAAAATCAATGAGGCCTATGAGGTCCTTAAAGATCCGAAGAAGAAGAAGCTCTACGACACCTATGGCCACAACTGGGAACGGGGTGGAGCGCAGCCCCCTCCCCATGCGCAGAGGGGATTTGATTTCAAGAGTTGGGGCGCACCTAAAGGGGGCAGAACATTTCGTTTCTCCTCCACCGGAGGTTTTGAGCAGACATCGGGGTTCAGCGATTTTTTCAACAGCTTCTTTGGCGGCGATTTTTCTGATCGCTTCGGCCAGCCGCAGGGTTTTCAGAGCCCTGGGCGCTCCCAGGAGGCGGAGATTAGCGTTTCCCTGACCGATGTCTACTATGGTGCCAGCAGAACGATCAGCCTGCAGTCATATGAGGTGGATGGAAGCGGTGCGACCCGGCCGGTTTCCAAGACCTTGAATGTCAAGATTCCCAAGGGGGTAACAAATGGGTCAGTGATCCGCCTGGCCGGCCAGGGTGGCAGTGGCGACCTGCTGCTCAAGATCAATGTCACTGCTGATCCTCGTTTCCTCATCGATGACCACGACCTGTACACCGTGGTGGCTGTTTCGCCATGGGAGGCGGCCCTGGGGGCCATGGTGCCGGTTCAGACCATCGACGGCAGCGTCAACCTCAAAATCCCCAAGAACTCCCAGACCGGCAGGCGATTTCGCTTGCGCGGCAAGGGGATCCCCAAAAGAAGAGGCGGTGCTGGAGATATTATCGCTGAGCTTGAAGTGAGAGTTCCGGAAAAGCTCTCAGCAGAAGAGGAACAATTATTTAAGGACCTGGCCCGTAAATCCCGCTTCAATCCACGGGTCAGGAAACAGCAATGGGCCAAGGGTCATGGAAAAAAATGAAATGATAATTTATGAACAACGTTGCAGCGAGACATTGCTGTCAATGGGCGAGATCAGTCGCCTGGTTGGTATTCACACTGACATGATCCATCGTTTTTTTCAGCACGGCCTCATTGACCCGCTGGTCGAAGAACCGGAACCCCTCTTTGACGATACGGTTGTTGGCCGGATAGAAAAAATTATCCGCTTAAGACAGGACTTGGGTGTCAATCTTAACGGCTGTGGCCTGGCCCTCGATTTACTTGAAAAAATCTCTCAGCTTGAGCAGCAGTTGCTCCAGCGCAACGGGAAAAAACATGTTATTTCCCATCAAGAACATCCCTGATGACCTTGAACAGTTCCTTCTTATAAACCGGTTTGGCCATAAATCGTTTCCCCCCCATGGCTAAAAAATCGTCCGGGGAAACAAGGTCACTCCGCCCCGTACAGAGAATAATGGGCAGGGACGGTCGTATTTTCTGCACCTCTGTAACCAATTCAACACCGCTCAATCCCGGCATGGTCTGATCGGTTATAAGCAGGTCAAACTGCTCAGGTGCGGCCCGGATGACCTCCAGGGCCTCCACGCTATCTGTGATGCCTGTTACGGTATAACCACATCTCTGCAGTTGCCGTTCATGTAACTGAACAAGCATTGACTCATCATCAACAATTAAAATCCGTTCGCTTCCTGTGGGTATGACTATCGCCTCCGCCGTTGTTTCAACCTCAGCAGCATCAGCAGGGACATCCTCTTGTGCCAGGAGCGGAAGATACACCGCAAAAGTGGAGCCTGCCCCCGGTGCACTATCAACCTTGATAAAGCCGTTATAATCCCGGATAATCCCATGAATAACAGCCAGCCCCATACCAGTGCCCTTCCCCGTCTCTTTGGTCGTAAAATATGGCTCAAACACACGTTCCTTTGTCAAGTCATCCATACCATCACCCGTATCACTCACCGACAGGACAACAAACGAACCGGCACATATGCCGGATTCAGGCATGACATCGTCAGGTGTTATTTCCTGGCAGGATAATGTTACGCTTAAGACCCCCTTACCCTTGTCCATGGCATGCAGCGCATTGGTGCAGAGGTTCATCAGGACTTGATGGATACTTGTCGGATCGGCCAATATCTGCCCGCAGCTCTGATCAATATCTTCGTGGATCAATATCGTGCTTGGCAGCGAAGAACGCAGCATCTCCAAGACTTCTTCGATAATGAGATGGGGAGACAACGCCTGCAGCTGATGTTCTTTTTTCCGGCTATAGGTCAGAATCTGCTGCACCAGGTTTGCAGCCCTGTCGCTTGAGCGCAGAATTTGATCAATTTTCATTTCCACCGGGCTGCCCTCGGGCACATCATCCTTAGCCAGTTCAGCAAAACCAATGATGGCAGAAAGAATATTATTGAAGTCGTGGGCAATGCCGCC
>JBFFIS010000230.1:0-4754 GCA_041556375.1 Desulfurivibrionaceae bacterium
GGTGCTCGTCCTTGTGGCGGTACATTATCAGGAGCTCTTTGCCATGACCTTTGATGAAGAATATGCCAAGGTCTTGGGGATTAAGACCGAACGGGTCAATCATGTTTTGGTCCTCCTGACCTCCCTCACCGTCATCCTGGGAATCAAGGTCGTTGGCACCATGCTGGTCTCAAGCCTCATCATTTTTCCGGCGATTACGGCCCTGCAAATATGTCACGGTTTTAAAAAGGCTATTTTTCTCGCCATTTCTTTTGCCCTGCTCTCGGTTGTTTCTGGTATTATTCTCGCCTATATTGCCAATGTGCCGGCAGGTGCTGCCATTGTGCTGGTGAATTTTGGTTTTTTTCTGGTGGCCTATGTGGCAAAGCGCTGGGTCAATTAAGTGATATGCTGAAATAACAGGCTTTAACTCTATATTTTAAGGATACATTATGTCTGAAGAACTCAATAAACAACTTGGCACCGCCGGGGTGCAGTGGAATCTTACGGATCTCTATGAATCCCGTGAAGATCCGCAAATAGCCGATGACCTCTATTTTTGTGAGGAAGAGGCAGCCCTGCTCAAAGAAACCTTTGCCGGTAAACTTGAAACCCTGGAGCCCGCCGTCCTTGCCCGGACGGTACGCCGTCTTGAGCGTATCGCCTATAACCTTGGCCGGGTGGCGACCTTTGCCTTTCTTGATTATGCGACCCAGGTGAAGGACGATAAGGCCGGGGCCTTCTTACAGGAAATCACCGAGGCCGCCAGCCGTATCGGCCGGGAAACGGTCTTCTTTGATCTGGAATGGTCCAAGATGGATCAGGACAAGGCGGATGGCTTTTTAGCTGCCGATGATACGGCCCATTTCCACCATTATCTGGCCAATATTCGCCGCTATGCCAAGCATATGTTGTCACAGGTGGAGGAGACCCTGCTTATTGAACTGAGCCCGGTTGGCAGTTCGAGCTGGACCAGCCTCTTTGAAAAGGTACTGGCCCATGTCAAATTTGGTGAAAGCGGCCGCACCGAAGAAGAGGTGCTGTCAGATCTGTATAATGCTGATCGCCAGGTGCGTAAGCAGGCGGCCCAGGAACTCACCGATGGCCTCCAGTCCCAGTTGCATATTCTCACCCATATCTTCAACACCCTGCTGGCCGATAAGATGATCAGCGACAGGTTGCGGAGCTACCCCTCCTGGGTAACCTCCCGGAATCTCTCCAATGAACTTGAGGGGCAGACGGTTGAGGCCCTGGTCAACGCGGTGACCTCCCGTTACGATATCGTTCAGCGCTATTACTCGGTGAAAAAAGAGCTGCTCGGCCTGGACGAGCTTAAGGATTATGACCGTTACGCGCCCCTTGAGAATCTGCCGGATGCGTTAATCCCCTGGGATGACTGTAAGACCATGGTCCTTAATGGCTTTCGGAAATTTTCACCTAAAATGGCGGAGATCGCCTCTTTCTTTTTTGATCGCAACTGGATCCATGCCCCCATTGTTGAGGGCAAACGCAGTGGCGCCTTTGCCCATCCCGGTGTGCCCGATGCCCATCCCTATGTCCTGGTGAATTATACCGGTAATATCCGTGATGTCTCCACCGTGGCCCATGAACTTGGCCATGGCGTCCATCAATATCTGGCCAGTGAGCGGGGCTATTTTAACTCCGATACGCCATTGGTGCTGGCGGAAACCGCTTCAGTCTTTGCCGAGCTTCTCATCTTTCACAACCAGCTTGATGCCCTCGATGATCCTGCCCAGCGCAAGGCCTTTATCTGCCAAAAACTCGAATCCATCTTTGCCACGGTGTTTCGTCAGGTTTCCATGAATCGTTTTGAGGATCTGATTCATAATGGCCGGCGTGAGGAAGGTGAGCTGTCAAGTGATCGGATCAGTGAAATGTGGAAGAAGACCCAGGATGATATGTTTGGCGATTCCGTCAATCTCACCGATAATTATGGCGTCTGGTGGTCCTACATTCCGCATTTTCTCCATTCCCCAGGCTATGTCTACTCCTATGCCTTTGGTGAACTTCTGGTGCTGGCTTTGTATAGCCGCTATAAGAATGAGGGGGACGCCTTTGTACCTAAATACACCCATCTTCTCAGCCAGGGTGGTTCGTTATCCCCCTATGAGTTGCTGGAACCGTTTGGTATTGACTTGAATGATCCTGGATTCTGGCAGGGTGGATTGGATATTATTGATGAGATGCTCAAAGAGGTCGAGGCTGGCTGAGTGGCGCTGTAGGACTGTAAAATGGCCGGCTAGAATGTGAAGGAGCCAGCCAACAACCTTATGAGGGAAAAAGGATGACTATTTCACTGATTGTTTTTCTGGTAATTTTTGGGGCCCTGGGTCTATGGGCTGTGAGTATCTTTAATAATTTGGTGCAGTTACGCAATCGCTATAAGAATGCCTTTGCCCAGATTGAGGTGCAGCTTAAGCGGCGTTATGATCTCATTCCAAATCTGGTGGAAACGGCCAAGGGCTATATGAAACATGAGAGTGAAACCCTTGAGGCGGTTATTGCAGCCCGGAATGCTGCGGCCAATGGTTTAGCCGCTCTCGCTGCGGATCCAAGTAATGCCGGCGCTGTTGCCGACCTTGCTGGAGCGGAGGGGGCCTTGGGTGGTGCCATGGCTAAATTTTCCATGGTTATGGAGGCCTATCCCGATCTCAAGGCCAATCAGAACATGATGCAGTTGAGTGAAGAGTTGACCTCCACCGAGAATAAAGTGGCCTTTTCCCGTCAGGCCTTTAATGACCAAGTCATGGGCTACAATACCTTTAAACAATCCTTTCCGGCAGTCATTATGGCAGGCATGTTTGGTCACGGCCAGGATGCCAGCCTGTTGGAATTTGCAGACAGTGCGCAAATTCAGGCCGCGCCTAAAGTCGCCTTCTAGGTAGAGATCATGGATTTTTTTCAATCTCAGGATGTTGCCCGCCATAACACGACAAAGCTGGTGGTCTTTTTCGTCTTGGCTGTGGTGGCGATGATCATTCTCACCAATCTCCTGGTGATGTTTAGCCTTGGCTATCTCAACACCGAGGCAGCAGCACCCCAGCCCTTTGACTGGCAGCTCTTTCTGGTGATTGGTGCCGGAGTTGTGGCCCTTGTGGTTCTGGGTAGTGCCTATAAGGTTATGAGTTTGTCCGGTGGCGGGGCACGCATTGCTGAACTGATGAACGGCCAGCTCATTGTCGATGGCAGTGATGATCCCGATAAACAGCGTATTCTCAATGTGGTTGAAGAGATGGCCATTGCCGCTGGGACCCCGGTGCCACCGGTATATCTTCTCGAGGAGTCGGCGATTAATGCCTTCGCCGCAGGGTATTCCACCAGTGATGCCGTGATCGGTGTGACAACGGGGGCCATCCGAAAACTCTCAAGGGATGAATTACAGGGGGTTGTGGCCCATGAGTTCAGTCATATCCTTAATGGTGATATGCGTCTCAATATTCGTCTCATGGGTATTCTCCACGGCATCCTTCTTCTCGGTCTCATTGGTTATTATATCCTGCGTTTTTCTCCCCGTTCCCGCAATTCCAAGGGGGGAGGGGGAGTGATGGCGCTGGGTTTTGGTCTGATCGTTATAGGCTATGCCGGGACGTTCTTTGGCAACCTCATTAAGGCTTCGGTAAGTCGTCAGCGCGAGTATTTAGCTGATGCCGCGGCGGTGCAGTTCACCCGAAACCCTGAGGGCATCAGTGGTGCCTTGATCCGCATTGGTGCCGGGAACAGCGCTGGTATTCTGGAGAATCCCAAGAGTAGCGAAATCAGCCACGCTTTTTTTTGTCAGGCCGTCTCCTCCACCTTTGAGTCGCTGATGGCCACTCATCCTCCTTTGGCTCAGCGTATTAAGCGGATTGTGCCCACATGGAACGGTGAATTCACTGTTGCACAGCCATCCAGATCAGCGGTGTCAAGTAAGGCAAAGGCAAAGTCAGTTGATCAACAGCGCCGTAAAGATATCGGTATGACCATGGCGGGTGCCGCAGTTTTGAGTCAGAGGCAAGTCATGCAACAGGTTGGCAACCCCACCTCGGCCCATTTTGCTTATGCCCATAATTTCATAAAAACCTTACCCGCTGATATCAAAAAAGCAGCCCACGATCCCTATGGGGCCAGGGCTTTAGTCTATTGCCTAGTTTTGGATGTGGATGAAAATGAAAGGCAGAAACAGTTAAAGTTTTTACAAAAAGCGGCTGATACCGGGGTGTATGCCGAGGTGGAAACACTCTGCCGGAGTATTGGCCAGCTTAAAACTCCGCAGCGCTTGCCGCTGATTGATATGACCCTTGGCACCCTGCGTCAGCTCTCAGCGCAACAATACCAGTTGTTTAAAAAGAATCTTGTGGGCTTGGTTGAAGCTGACGGCAAGATTGATCTCTTTGAGTGCCTCTGCCGTTTGCGAATCAATGGGGACTTTTATGAGCTGGTAGCCATCGAGTTCACCACTTTCCAAAGGGTTGTTCTCGTAACCTGCTTTGGCGATCTTACTATCAGTAAATGCGTCAGCATTGACAAGAATCGTACCGCCTTTTTTAAGGTCTTTCAAATTGACCTTTAGTGCAGCGGGATTGAACGCTACCAGCATATCTGACTCATCGCCCGGTGTGAATATCTCTCTTGAACCAAAATGGATCTGAAACCCTGATACTCCGGCAAGAGTGCCCTGCGGTGCTCGTATCTCTGCCGGATAGTCGGGAAAGGTCGCTATGTCATTTCCCATGATCGCTGACGTATTTGAAAATTGTGTACCTGTAAGCTGCATA
>JBFFIS010000231.1:0-4754 GCA_041556375.1 Desulfurivibrionaceae bacterium
ACCCATGGAGAGCAACACGCTGGCCACCACCATGTCGATGACCAGGAAGGGTAAAAAGAGGATGAAGCCGATCTGAAAGGCGGTTTTAAGCTCGCTGATCATAAAGGAGGGGATCAGCACCGAGGTGGGGATCTCATCCTTGTTCTGCGGTTTTTCCAGCTTGGCAAAAGAGAGAAAGAGGCCCAGGTCTTTTTGCCTGGTATGCTTGAACATAAAGTCTCTCATCGGTTTGAGCGCCTCCTGGAAGGCCTCCTCCAGGCCGATTTTCTCGGTCATGTAGGGTTGCACAGCCGTGGTGTTGATTTTGGAGAACACCGGGCTCATAATAAAAAGGCTCAAAAAAAGCGACAGGGCGATGAGGACCTGTGAGGGCGGCATCTGCTGGGTGCCCATGGCGTGCTTGAGAAAGGAGAAGGCCACCACCAAACGGGTAAAGCTGGTGGTCATCAGCAGGATGGCCGGCGCCATGGAGAGCACGGTGAAGACCAGCAGGATCTCAATGATGGTTGCCATCTGCTTGGGGTCATCGGTTTCCGTCACTCCCACCTGGATGGTGGGGAGGCTGGCGGCCAGACCGAGCTTCGGCAGCAGCATGAGGCCCAGGAGGCTGAAAAACAGAAAGGTGGCAGGCTTGATGACTTTAGACATGGGCCTCCTCCTTGGTCTGGGCACAGTTTGCCTTGCTGAGGGTGGCATGGA
This sequence comes from Desulfurivibrionaceae bacterium, assembly GCA_041556375.1. Classification (GTDB taxonomy): domain Bacteria; phylum Desulfobacterota; class Desulfobulbia; order Desulfobulbales; family SURF-16; genus BM506. Next base: position 700 of record JBFFIS010000231.1, read on the forward strand.
AATCGGAATTATCCTTGTTCTCCTGGCTTTCACCCTGGTCAGTGGCAGTCGGGCCGAGTTTGCAGAGCAAGGCCATGCTGTTGTCGGAGATGCCGATGGCCAGATCTTCACCAGCCACCCGGACCACGGAGATGTATTTTTTCGGGGCAATGAGCCGGGTGTCGAGAACGGTGATCAGGCCGCCCTTGCTCATGGAGCCATGGCCCAGGCCCATTTTCTTCATGCCTTTAAAGAGCAGGGCCATGAGGGCGCCGATAATCACAAAGGCAATCAGGAGCTTGCCAATGGCAGCCATGGATTCCATGGGGGCAAACTGCGGTGTGACCACGGCCAGGGGCGCTTCTTCGCCGGCCCGGGTGGTGACCGTCAAGCTTAGCAGGCTCAAGGTGGCCGGTATGATAAGGAGGAAAGGTTTTTTCACTGTTTTAGCCAATGTTTTTGATGCGGTCGGCCTGGCTGATAATCTCAGTGATGCGGACACCAAAGCGGTCGTTGACCACGATGACCTCGCCCTTGCCGAGCAGCTTTTTGTTGACGTAGATTTCCACGGTCTCACCGGCGGCTTTCTCGAGCTCAATAACCGAACCCTGGGTGAGTTGGAGCATGCGGTCAATGATCATGCTGGAGCGGCCCAGCTCAACACTGATCTCCAGGGGAATGTCGAGCAAGAAATCAAGGTTCTGACTGCCGCCCCTGCTTATCTCGCCATCTCCCAGCTCTTCAAAGCTGGCAGTGTCGGATGCTGCGCTGTCCTCGGAAAGGGCGTCCCAATCGCCATCATCCTTATTCTCTTCTTTTTTGCTTAATTCGGGGTTTGCCTCTTCAAGGGCGTCTGCCCAGGCATCATCCAATGATTCGTCATCAGCCATATCTTTTCTCCTTTACGTTCCCTGCTTATCTTAATGGTTGGCTGGAAAAAGCCGCTTGTGCCACTGTGTAAGCGGCCTTACTGCCCTGCGCTATCTGCCAGGCCATCAATCTTTTTCTTGGTCCAGAACCTTACGTTTAATTAAAAAAGCCTTATTGCCGCGGTGAACTCCCGGGGAGCCCATATATTTTCTGACTCCGGCGACATAGGCCGGCAGCAGATCGTCTTTGCGTTTGTCGAGTTGAATAATGTCGCCTTTTTCCAGGGCGATAATGTCGCCGGCCGAGATCTCGGCCTTGCCCAGCATCACCCTTATTTCTGTGGGGATGTTTTTGACGTTTTCAGTCAAAACCCGTTTGAGGCTGATATCCTCTTCGCTCTGCTCCCTGCTGAAGGTGGTCATCAGTTTGCCCTTGACGGATTCAAGATTGGCCAGGGGAATGCAGCTGGTTATGGAGCCAACCGCCCTGTCCATATCCACCTCGTAGCGGTTGATGATGACCACGTCCTCCGGTTCGCATATTTTGGCAAACTGGGGGTTGATCTCGCTGCGTACGTACTGGACCTTGATGGGGTGCAGCGAGTACCAGGCCTTTTCCAGGTCGCTGATGAGCAGGTTGACCACCCGGTGGATCAAGCGTTGCTCGATGGCGGTAAAGTCGCGGCCCTCAATACGGACGTTGCGCAGGCCGCTGCCGCCGAGGAAGCTTTCCACCAGGGCAAAAACCAGCTTTGGTTCGATGACAAAGAGGGCATGGCCTCGGAAGGGGTCCATTTTGAAAATTTGCAGGCTGCTTGGTACCGGCAGGGTGCGGACAAAGGCGCCAAAACGGTCAAGCTCCATGGGCACGGAGCTGATGTCAAGAATCCGGCGCAGCGTCGCCGACAGCGAGCCGCGGATGGCCCGGAGGAAAACATCGTTAATGACATCCAGGGCCGGCATTTTGACCTGGACAATACGCTCCTGGCGGCTGAAGTCATAGGTCGAATAGGCGAGGGCTTCTTCGTCGAGGGTTTCCTCCGGCTCTTCAATGTCGCCGCCGGAAATGCCCTTGAGGAGCGCATCTACTTCATCCTGGCTGAGAATCTGTTCCATGTATCTCGCGTCCTGTTGGTTTTATTGGACGACAAAGTCGCTGAAGTAGATATTCTTTATCCGGTCGGGACGGGCCGCCTGGTTAAAGCGTTCCAGGAGTTCGACGCGGATGCGTATTTTGCCCTCTGGTGTCATGACCTCTTCAAAGGCCAGGCTGGTCAGGAGCATAATGACTATGTCACGTAGTTTGGGCTCGATTTTTTGGACCCGCTCCTTGGCCTCTTCATCCTCTACCTCGATGCTGATCTTGCACTTGAGGTAGCGTTTACCTTTGGGGTCGGAAAGGTTGACGACAAATTCGCCAAAGGTAATCATCTCGCCAACGCCACTGAACTCCTCCTCCATGGGTGGTTGTTCAGAGTCTTTAGAGGGGGCCATGAAGGTGGTGAAGGCAAAAAAACCGCCGCCGCCGGCAAGAAGTATAGCCACACCAAGGATGATAAAGAGCATCATCTTGGACTTCTTCTTGGGCTCTTCAGGGTTTACGTTTTCTTCGTCTGCCATTGTCCGGATCTCCTGCTGGTGTCTAGTGTGAATTTTGTGCTACGCCTATCTTTATCAAATATTATGCCATGTTTTGTTGTTTCTGTCTTTTTTGTTGTAACATGCTGAATTCGTGAATAAAGTTTCGACTGTTTCTGTCCCTGATTTCCCTGGTGGCGGGGCTGGTGGCAGGGTTTGGTCATTTTTTTGACTCGATTGGCATGGGAGAATGTCAAAAATCCGTTAAGGCCTTGCTTGGCAAAATGGGCGGTTGTGGTCAGTTCCTGGGTGGTGGTTATGGGCGGGGGGGTAATAAAATTTGTACTGCGGCTGAGGTTGATGTGGAGGTAGTTAAGGAAATGCTGAATCTCTTGGTGCCCTGGCAGGAGTTTCCGGCTGTAGGTAGTTTGGTATAAAAACTTAAAAAATGTATTAAGTGCTTAATTTTACGAGCTAAAAAAAGTATGGCAGTGGCGATAATGGTGGAAAGTATAAAAAATTGAATAGGCATCAGGGGAGGATGGACTGGCGCTTGGCCTGCCAAGACCTTTGTTGTGGGGGGGTGAAGAGTTTTTGAAGATTTTTTTTGTGCCTGGCATGGATTATGTATCTAGTACATGTTGAGTGATAACTCATATCTCCTTTCTCCTGAAAAAGGCCACCTTGTCCCCCCAAGGCTGGCCTTTTTCTTTTTTGAGAGTCCCCTTCCTTCGCTATGCATTATTTTCTAAGACTTGTCGGGGTGTTGGCAGCCTTGCCTGCAGCCCTTTCTGCTGTGTTTCTGTGGTAACAAATGGTAAATTGCCCCCTGTTTTTTGGTGCAGGAAGATGTTGTTAAAGAAATATTTCAAAGGCATGATGGTGTTTTGCCAGAAGGGGGATGGGGAGTTGCAGGTGATGGGTGGAGAAAAAATACCAGTGGCCATGGGGCGCTGCAGGGTCTATGAGCGCCAGAAGATTGCCCGAGTGGTGGATGAGCTTTTTACCGCCCTTGCCTTTACTGTTTCCAGGGGGAGCAAGGTTCTCTTGAAGCCTAATTTGGTTGCGGCCAGGCATCAGGGGGATTTGGCCTGTACCCATCCAGATTTTGTCGCCGGTGTCGCCCAGTGGTTTTTCGACCAAGGAGCCCAGGTGGCGGTGGGTGATTCTCCGGCCACCGGCTCCGGCCTGCGGGCCATGAGGATTTGCGGCATAAGCGCTGCTTTGCAGGGACTGCCGGTTGCCCTTGCCCCTTTTCAGCAGACTAGGAAGCTGACGACCAGGGGCGGCATAGAGGTCGGCGTGGCTGTTGATGCTTTGGATTGTGACTATTTCATCAACCTGCCCAAACTGAAAAGCCACAGTCAGGCCCGGGTCTCCATGGCGGTGAAAAATCATTACGGCATTATTAAGGGTTGGTGCAAGGCCTGGGGGCATCAGGTTCATGGTAAGGGTGATGCCCGGCCTTTTTTTGACTTGCTGGCCGATCTTCCCTCCCTGGTGCCGCCGGCAGTCTCGTTATGTGATGCTATTACTGCCATGCACGTCAGCGGCCCTATGGATGGTAAGCCTTATCCTCTCGGGGTGGTTGCCGCCAGCTCGTCACCAGTGGCCCTGGATCGGGCCCTG
>JBFFIS010000232.1:0-4743 GCA_041556375.1 Desulfurivibrionaceae bacterium
CTGGCGGGAGAGCAGGAACTCATGGCGGGCATGCTCCAGGTAGTTCTGGTAGACGGCGTTGTTGACCCGGCCCTGCATGTCGCACTCATAGTCGCGTACCTTCATCTCCAGGGAAAACAGGGTTTTTGGCATGATGGTCACCTTGGGCTCGTATGAGAGAAAGGGGGCCTGATTATGGCCGATGGTGTTTGTTTTTGCGCCACGGAAGAGACATAGCTCTCTAAATGTCAAGAAAGGTGGAGTCGCGGTTTAACAGGCGGCAGCCCCCCTCTTCCACCACCACCATATTTTCGAGACGCACTCCGCCCCACCCTTCAATATAAATACCAGGCTCGACCGTTACCACCATGCCGGCCTGCAGTTTTTTGCTGTAGCGCGGGCTTAAGCCCGGCTTTTCATGGACGGCCAGACCGACGCCGTGTCCCAAGCCGTGGCCGAACTTGTCGCCATAGCCCCCCTCTTTGATGACGGCGCGGGCCTTACTGTCTACCTGCTTGCCGGTGATCCCGGCCTGGATGGCAGCCATACCTACCAGTTGCGCCTTGCGCACCAGGCGGATGATTTTTTTGGTTTGGGGGTCTGGAGGACCGAGGACCACGGTACGGGTCATGTCAGAGCAATAGCCGTCGACAATAAGGCCCATGTCAATAACAATGGGCTCCCCGGCTTTAATAATCCGGGAGGTGGGCACGGCATGGGGCAGCGCCCCGTTGGGCCCGGCGGCGACAATGGTCTCAAAGCTGGGGCGCTCGGCGCCACGCAGGCGCATGGTGCTTTCAATCTGCAGGGCCACCTCTATTTCGCTCATTCCCGGCCGCATCCGGCCATAGACCTCTTGAAAGACCTCTTCGTTTAACAGCACGGCCCGCTCAATGATGGCCAGCTCTTCTGCGTCCTTGCAGAGGCGCATTTTTTCGACAACATCGGTGAGGGGGACAAGCTGGGCGCCGACCTTGGTTGCCATCTCTTGGAGCTTGTCAGCGGAGGAGTGCAGGGTGTAGTGGCTCTCAAAGCCGCATTTCTTGATGTGCAGAGAGGTGAAGAGGTCTTTGAGGAGGGCAACAAGGCCCTTCTTGTAGAGGAGAACCTCAAAACCCGGGGCTTCACGGCGGGCTGAAATCTCAAAGCGGGAGTCGGTGAGCAGTAGGGGCTTGCCTTTGCGGGGGATGAGGAGGGCGCCGGCCGACTCTTCAATGCCGTGGTCAAGGGCGGTAAAGCCGCTTAAAAAACGGCGATTGTGGGGCTGGCTGATCAGAATGGCATCAAGCTGACGGCGCCGTAGGCGTGTTTTGAGGGCGGTGAGGTGGGATGGGCTCATGGACGCAGGTCGATAAAGAAATGGATGTCCTCAGGGGCAAGGAGGGCTTGGAGTTCTGTGAGTACGGCGAGGGGCTGGCCTTGGTCGGCAAAGATGAGGCTATAGGAGCGCTTCGTCTCTGACTGGGCGACAATTTCAAGGCTTGGCAGCAGGCCAGCAAGCCTGGTCTCAAGTGCTGACCAGTGACAAGGTCTTTGTTCTGTCTCCAGGGTCAAGAGGGCCATTAGCCAGCCAGGAGTTGTTGGATGTAGGCTTTATGCTGCTCCAGGGCAGCGCCATACTTCTCGTTAAGCTGGACCATGACCTTCTGCCATTCCTCGGCGAATTTTGGATGTTGGTCAGGCTCAATTTTCATCTGGACGCCGGTCTGTTGGGCCATGGATTGTTCCATCATACCCATCTGCTGGGCAAACTGTTCTTCAATCTGGCCGCGGAGTTGTTGTTTGTGCTGCAGATACTGGCTTAATATCTTTTTCATCTCCTCAAGCACGGCCTGCAGTTGCGGGTCCTGGCCCAATTGCAGCATGCCCATCATGGCCTGTCCGGCCCCAGCCTGATCATCCTCTTCCCTGGGCAGGTTGATATTTCGCAACAGCACATTTACCGCACCCTGAACAAGCAGGGCCCGTTCGTCGGCAGGCGTAGCGAGAAGTTCTGCAAAATCAACCTCCTCACCTCGCAGGTATTGGGCCGCCAGGCGCATACCCTCCTGGCTCTTTTCATCTTTGCTCAGGCTGTCACCGGCCTCGGCCTCAAGGCGGGCAGCCCGTTCGAGGACCATTTCTAAAGTGGATCGTATTTCTGCCATATTTTTTTACCTGGGGAAAGCAGCCATAATGCCGCCATCAATGGGGAGGGTGGCGCCGGTGGTTGGCGTTTGGTTACTGGCAAAAAAGACCACGCCATTACCGACATGATCGGCCAAGACCTCTGTTTTTAATAAATTACGTTGACGATAATACTCCTTGAGGCCCTGGGGATCAAGGTTGCGTGATTTCATGCGGTCAGGGCCGACTACATCCCAAAGCCCTGAGGAGACCTGGCCGTCATCAAAGATGGCGTCGGCATTGATCATATTGACCCGGACCCCGAGTTCGGCAAGCTCCAGGGCGGCAATCTTGCCGATCTGATGGGCGCCGGCCTTGGAGGCCGAGTAGGCCCCGAAGGAGGCCCCGGGAGCAAAGACATTCTTCGAGCTGTTGACAATAATATTACCACCGCTGCCTTGCCGCCTGAAGATGGGAATGGCTGCCTTGATCACCTCAAAGACGCCGCCGAGGTTGACATTGAGCACCTTCTGGAAGGTTGCCGAGTCCAGGTCTTCCAGATTGGCAACATGGGCGATGCCGGCATTGGGGACGAGAATATCAAGGCCGCCGGCCTCAAGAATGATCTTATCGTAGCCCTGGCGCACAGAAGCGCCATCCGTAACGTCCATGGTAAGAGGCCGGACCATGGCGCCAAATTGTGTTGCCAGGTTGCTGTGGACGATCTGCAGGCGTTTCTCGTCGATGTCGGAGAGAAAGACTCGGGCCCCGGCCTCAAGAAGCTTGCGGCAGATGCCGACGGCAATGGCGCCACCGCCACCGGTGACCAGGGCAATTTTGCCTTCCAGGGCCTGGGGTTTACTCTTGCCAAGCTTGACCTGCTCCAGGCTCCAGTACTCCATGTCAAAAATTGAGGAGGGGTCAAGCTCCTGATAGCTGCCGACACTGGCGCTGGCGGTCTTGGCCTTCAGGGTGTGTTCGGTGATATCAGCGCATATCTTGGCATCCTTGATTGTCTTACCCACTGTGACAATACCCAGTCCCTTGATAAGGATTACCCGCGGCATGGGGTCGAGCTGGGTGCGTTCGACTTGTTTGGCCGCAAGCTGGGTTGTGAAATAGGCGGTATAGGCTGCGGCGTAAGAGGAGACAGCCTCCTGAATATGGGCAGCCATGTCGTCAGGGTTTTCCAGGGAGCTAAAATCGAGAAAGAGGGGGTAGTTCTTGGTGCGGATGACGTGGTCAGGGGTGAGGACGCCGCCGCCAAAGAGTACTTTGCTTTCCGGCCGGTTAACGGCGCAGAGGATCTCCTTGTTGGTGCGGACATGGAGGTGGAAGCAGCGTTGGAAGCCGCTGGCTTCGCTGAAGGTGAGGGCGCCGCGCAGCAGGGGCAGGATGATGTCTGTGGGCGGACATTCCTCGGTGATACAGGTGGGCAGAGGGTTTTGTTGGATTTGGGCAGCGATGAAGGTTTCAGCCTTGGTCACATAGCTGATCATGCGCTCGTAGGATGTCTGGGCATCGTCGGCAAAGGTGAAAATACCGTGGTTACGCAGAATGAGGCATTCCATGTCCGGTTGGGCCTCATAGAGGTCGATCACTGCCTTGGCCAGAGGAAAACCGGGCATAATAAAGGGCAGGATAGCCACCTTGTTGCCCAGGGCCTCTGTGAGCAGCTCTTCGGCATTGGCCTGGTTGGTCAGGGTAACAATGGCATCGGCGTGGGTGTGGTCGATGAAGGTGTGGGGCAGAAAGGCATGGACCAGGGTTTCGATGGAGGGATTGGGAGAGGAGGCGTCAACAAGGTTGGTGCGGAACTGGTTGACCATCTCTTCATCAGTAAGGACGTCAAGGGCCCGCAGTTTGACGAGGGGTTCAAGTTTCAGGGCCGGCAAACCGGCTGGTTCCATATCACCTAGGTCCCAGCCGCTGCCCTTGACGAAGATGACTCGCTCCTCTTCGCCGAGAATGTTGGTCATGGTGGCCTTGGCCGAGGTGTTGCCGCCGCCGTGGAGGACCAGATCCTCCTCCTGGCCGATGAGACGCGATGTGTAGACGCGTAGCCCCATCTCCTGAGGGAAGTCGGGGTAACGGTCAATAAATTCCTGGGCCTCTGTGGGTTTATACCTGTTTTCCATATTGGTGCGCCAGATTGGTGTTTAGGGTGAAGGGTCTAGGTGAGGAGATACATATACATACCGTATGCCAGCAGCAGTACAAAGCCGGTAAAGCGAGAAACCTGGTGTTTGGTGATGATGGATATCAGCAGGACTATGGAAAAGCCAATCATAACAGGGGCATCCCTTTTGAGGAGGTCGGCAGGAATGGTAAAGGGATAAATGAGGGCAGTGCCGCCAAGGACCATGAGGAGGTTAAAGAGGTTCGAGCCAATGATGTTGCCGACCAAGAGATCGGTATGGTGGCGGCGGATTGCGGAGATGCAGGAGGCCAGTTCCGGCAGAGAGGTGCCCACCGCCGCCATGGTCAGTCCGATAACGAGGTCGGAAACGCCGAAATAAATGGCAACATCCACAGCGCCGCGGATAAAAAAATCTGAGCCTTTGGCAAGGGCAAGCAGGCCGGCGCAGCACAGTACGATGATGAAAAAATATGAGGCGGTTTCCTCGGCGATAGATTCGGCCTTGCTGGCTGGATGGC
>JBFFIS010000233.1:0-4735 GCA_041556375.1 Desulfurivibrionaceae bacterium
GATGTCCATTACAGCGTCGATGAAAAGGCCCGCACCCTGTCTCTCTCCGAGGAAGGGGTTGCCCTGGGCGAGAAGCTTCTTAAGGTCGACAACCTCTACGATCCTCAGAGCATTGAGGCTCTTCATCATCTCACCCAGGCCCTCAAGGCCCATGCCCTTTTCACCCGCGATGTTGATTATCTGGTTCGTGATGGCCAGGTGATGATCGTTGATGAGTTTACCGGCCGGGCCATGCCAGGACGGCGCTACAGTGAAGGCCTGCATCAGGCCCTGGAGGCCAAGGAAGGCGTCAAGGTTGAGCAGGAAAACCAGACCCTGGCCTCGGTCACCTTCCAGAACTTTTTTCGGATGTACGACAAGCTGGCCGGTATGACCGGTACGGCCGATACCGAGGCTGCCGAGTTTAAAAAGATCTACAACCTCGACGTCGTCATCGTTCCTACCCACCGGGATATGATCAGGGAGGACTATGCCGATGTCATCTATAAAAACGCCAAGGCCAAGTACCGGGCCATTATCCGTGAGATCAAGGCGCTTCACGAAAAGGGCCAGCCGGTGCTGGTGGGTACCATCAATATCGAGATCTCCGAGCTCATCTCCACGATGCTTGATAAGGAAAAGATTCCCCATTCAGTATTGAACGCCAAGCATCATGAAAAAGAGGCGCAGATTATCGCTGAGGCCGGCCAGTACGGCAGAGTGACCATTGCTACCAATATGGCCGGTCGTGGTACCGATATCAAGCTCGGCGACGGCGTTGTTGAGGCCGGCGGTCTGCATATCCTTGGTACCGGGCGCCATGAATCGCGGCGCATCGATAACCAGCTGCGTGGTCGTTCCGGCCGCCAGGGCGATCCGGGTTCCTCCCGTTTTTACCTCTCCCTTGAAGATGATCTGCTGCGCATCTTCGGTTCCGATCGTATCGCCGGGATCATGGACAAGCTCGGCATGGAAGAGGATGAGCCCATTGAGCACACCATGATTTCCAAGGCCATCGAGAATGCCCAGCGCAAGGTCGAGGGCCATAACTTTGATATCCGTAAACACCTCCTTGAGTATGACGATGTCATGAACAAGCAGAGGAAGGTGATCTATAAGCAGCGCCGGCAGGTCTTAAGCAGTGACAATGTCAAGGATATCATTCTGGACATGATCCACGACCTGGTGGAGGATGTCAGCCTCAATAGCTGCCAGGACAAGCTGCCCTCTGAGGATTGGGATTGGCATCATATCTCCGAACAGGTCATGGCCACCTTTGGTCTCCACCTGGACTGGGATGACAAGGCCAAGACCGGTCTGTCGTCGGACGCCTTTGAAGATCAGCTTCTGACCATGGTTAAGTCTGCCTATGAGGCCAAAGAAGAGGAGCTGGGCGAAGATCATATGCGCTATCTGGAGCGCATTGTCCTGCTGCAGATGGTGGATAACCATTGGAAGGACCATCTCCTGGGCATGGACCATCTCCGTCAGGGCATCGGTCTGCGCGGTTACGGCCAGAAGAATCCCCTTGATGAGTATAAGAGGGAAGGCTTCAACATGTTCAACAGTATGATCGAAACGGTGAAGTTGCAGACCGTTTCCACCCTGCTGCGCATTCAGCTGGCCTCGGAATCGGCCATGGAGGAGATGGAGGCCCGCCAGCGCGCCAAGCATGAGGAGCAGCTGGCCTTGAGCCGGGCCGAAGGCCCTAGTGACACGCCGCTGGCCGGGCAGCGCCAGGCCGACAAGGTGGGCCGCAACGTTCCCTGTCCCTGCGGCAGCGGCAAGAAGTATAAGCGTTGTTGCGGTAAGAAAAAATAGGCTGCCAAGAGGCAGGCCTTCTCTGTTGCCCTATGCTTGATTGATTTTCAAGTTTTGAAAAAAGGTGTAAAGTTTTACTTTGCACCTTTTTTACGTTTACTACCCCTTCAATGAACGCCAAGAGAGACATGAGTCCCGAAAAAAAACAAAAGTCACTTTCCCCTGTTGATCCTGCTGAGCTTGTTGTTCCCGGTTTTAAGGCCGCTGCTGTCAAGGCCGGTATCCGTGGCAAGGATCGCCTTGATATGGCCCTTATCTACTCGGAAAAACCGGCAGCAGCTGCCGGGGTTTTTACCACCTCCCAGGTTAAGGCCGCTCCGGTGCTTCTCGACATGGAGCATCTGCAGGGTGCTTCGGCGCAAGCCATTCTGGTCAACTCCGGGGTGGCCAATGCCTGTTCCGGTGCCAAAGGTATGGAGTTTGCCAAGAGTACGGCGGCCATGGTTGCCAAGGCCTTGGAGGTCGATATGACCGACGTTCAGGTCTGTTCCACCGGTGTTATTGGTGAGCAGCTTGATCTGGCCTGGTTTGAAAAGGGAGTGCCGGCCCTGGTGGCAGGGCTGGCTGCTGACGGCTTTGCTGATGTGGCCCAGGCCATAATGACCACCGACACCGTACCCAAGGTCGAAAAGATCAGCTTTGAGCTGGGCGGTCAGGAGGTCTCCATCCTCGGCCTGGCTAAGGGGGCCGGGATGATCATGCCCAATATGGCCACCATGCTGGGCTTTGTGATGACCGATGCCGCCATTGAGCCTGCCGTGCTCCAGGGCATGCTGGCAAAGGCGGTGGGCCAGTCCTTTAATGTGATCACCGTGGATGGTGATACCTCCACTAACGATACCGTGCTGCTGCTGGCTAACGGTGTGGCCGGTCATGATCCCATTGCGTCAGCAGATAGCCCCGAGGCTCAAGTCTTCCAGGAGGCCCTGGACCGCCTCACCAAGAATCTGGCCCTGAAGATCGTTGCCGACGGCGAGGGGGCCACCAAGCTTATTACCGTCCGGGTCCAGGGTTCTGGCAGCCATGACGATGCTGAGCAGATTGCGCGTACCATCGCCAACTCACCGCTCTTTAAGACGGCCTGTTACGGCGAGGATGCCAACTGGGGCCGCATCTTTGCCGCTGCCGGTCGGGCCGGGGTGGAGTTCGATCAGAGCAAGGTGGATATCTTTTTTGATGAGGTGCAGATGGTGGAGAAAGGCCTGGGCCTTTTTGCCAACGAAGCGGCTGCCACCGAGGTTCTCAAGCAGGATGATTTTGTCGTCACCGTAGACCTCCATAGCGGCAAGGAGAGCTGCGAGATCTATACCTGTGACTTCAGTCACGACTATGTGTCCATCAACGGCGATTATCGCAGCTAGCAGACAGGCCTATAGAAAAGCCTCAACACAGAGGGCACAAAGAAAGGCAAAACAGTAGTCTTTTTCTTTGTGCCTTTGTGGGTATCATTTTCGCTGAATCCTGATTAGCGGTTAAACTTCTCCTCGCAGGAGAGACGTAATTCCTTTTCGGCATCGGCCAGGACTTCGCGGGCCTGGTCGACATCCTGGCTGATCTGGGCCACCAGCTCGTCAGGGCCGGAGAATTTCCTTTCATCGCGCAGAAAGCGGAGCAGGTTGACCTTTATCGGCTTGCCGTAAATATCCTCGTTAAAATCAAAGATGAAGGTCTCGACAGTGATGTGGGGGGTGCCGTCGGCATCAGTGGCGAAGGTGGGGTTGACGCCGATGTTGAGGACGCCGCCGTAACATTTGCCCTCATAGACCACCTGGGTCACATAGACGCCGTGCCGGGGGCAGAGGTCCTCGCTGGAGATGTGGAGGTTGGCGGTGGGAAAGCCGAGTTCGGCGCCGCCACGTTGTTTGCCCATCTGGACCTCGCCGCGAATTTGGTAATAGCGGCCCTGAAGCTTGCGGACGGCCCGCATATTTCCTTCGCTGACCAGGCGTCTGATCTCGGTACTTGAGGCAATGACGTCGCCGACATGGTACGGCTCCACCACAGTGACCGGAAATCCTTTGATTTTCCCCTGTTCCTTCAGAAAGGTGGTGTCGCCCTGTCTGCCCTTGCCAAAGCAGTAGTCGTAGCCCACCACCAGTTCCTCTATACCGATTTTTTTAACCAGGACTTCATCGACAAATTCCGGGGCCGGAGTGGCGGCGAATTTCTTGGTGAAGGGGATGATGATCAGCACATCAATGCCGGCATGCTCGATGAGTTCACGCTTCTGGTCGCAGGTGGAGATCAGCTTGATACCCGCCTCCGGCCGCACTACCTGCAGTGGGTGGGGGTTAAAGGTGATGGCGACGCTGGTCCCTTTGTTCCTGTAGGCCCGGCTCACCACCTCGCTAAAGAGGTACTGGTGGCCGACATGGACACCGTCAAAATTGCCGATGGTAACGCAGGGCTTTACAAAGGGCTCTTTGATGTCGTCGAGGTCAGTATATATTTTCATTGTTTTCGAGGGGTTATGGTGGCGCGCATCTTCGCAAGGTCGTTTCCCTCCAGGCTAAGCCTGAAGTTGTCTGCCCTGCAGGTCGCCATTATATTGTGATTGCCCCTTAATTGCACCATGCAAATGGCTAATTAAAATCGCCGACAAAACCCTTGACAAGAGCGGGCTAAAGTCGGTACATTCGCTCATTCAAACTCGTGGTTGGTTCAGTGATGAACCGGCGGCGGGCAGGGTGAAAGACCTGGCTCATATTTCCCTGAGGAGCGAACTTTCAAACATGCCGAAGTGGTGGAATTGGTAGACACGCTAGGTTCAGGGTCTAGTGGGCGTATGCCCGTGGAAGTTCGAGTCTTCTCTTCGGCACCATCGTAAAATCAAGGGGTTAGCCTATTTGGCTAACCCCTTTTTTGTTTGGCTAAATGCCCTTGGTCAACGCTTTGGTCAACATCTGCAAAAAACATCTCCAGCTTATTGACTGCC
>JBFFIS010000234.1:0-4734 GCA_041556375.1 Desulfurivibrionaceae bacterium
GCCGGGGTGATGATTTATTATTTCAAAAAAAAGAAGTGGTTTTAAACTCTCTTTTTAGGAAATGACCAGGGAGGCACATCGATGAGCACAGTCAAAATAACCTCTTTAATAACAATCCTTATCCTGGTAGTGGTCTTCACCCTGCAAAATACCGAGCAGGTCGAGATCACCTTTCTACTCTGGCACATTTCCCTATCTCGGGCCCTTATGCTCTTTTTGGTTTTTACCCTGGGCCTGCTTACCGGTTTTGTCTTACACATGCTGCAACATGAGGCAAAGGCCAACAGCAAAGACAAGCTGTTATCCGACTGACCAGCCCTCTTCAATTCTCGGCCATTACCATGGGTTGCCAGCGCTATGGTCTGTGAACAACCACCGTCATAGGCAGATCATCACCGCCGTGTCACTCCCCTGGTTTTCCCTCCACTGCTTGCCCCCCTCCCTGCCGGGCTGCCCTGACCAATTCAAGCTGCAGGGGATGGGAGGTGTCGAGATGGACATCGCGCTGAGGAAAGGCAATAACCAGACCGGCCTCACGAAACATATCGTCAATAATAAAACGAACATCACTTTCAATACGCTTCTTGTCATTGATCAGCTGGACGGTGATCCAGAAATAGATGGTGAAAACCAGGGCATTATCTCCAAAATCATTAAAGAACACATAGGGCTTGGGATAATCCAAGGTCTCCTTATGATCGCGAACGGCGAGCATGAGAAGCCGGCGGACATCCTTGGTGGGTGAGCCATACACCACGCCAACAGTGACCTCACCGCGGATAATTTTGTCACTATGGGTCCAGTTGATAATATTATTTTCGAGAAAATAGCTGTTTGGCACCAACACATGAATATTGGCAAAGGTGCGCACTCGGGTGGAGCGGGCGCCGATCTCTTCAATCTTGCCGACAATATCCGCCATCTGAATGAGATCACCCACCTTCACCGGTTGCTCAGCCATAAGAATAAAGCCGCTGATGAAGTTACTGATAATCTTCTGACCGCCAAAACCAATACCAATGGCCATGGCACCACCTAGGAAGGCAAAGGCGGTGAGGGGAATATTCACCACCCGCATGGAGAGCAAGACAACGGCGCAGAGGGTCAGATAGTAGAGCAGTTTTTCGGTTATAGCCGCAGCGCTTTCGCTTAATTTGGTCCGGGCCAGGATGTGTCTTTGCACGGCACGGGTAAAATAGCCGGCCAGAATGATACCAAAGACCAAAAGAAACAGGGCAATGCTTATCTTGGCCACAGTAACACTCTGGTCATCCACCACGAGCAGTTCAAACTTCCAGACGTCCCGCACCTTTGCAGCCAGATCTGCTATCTTTTCCTCCAGAAAATTTTCAGCCAGCTCGTCGGCCACCTCATCAACAAACCTTGAGGACATTTGGTTGGTGATACTGAGGGTGGTCAGGTAGGCAAGGGTAGATTCGGATAGCTTCTTCAGGGCCTCAAGCTGGTCTTTTAAATTGCTCTTCATCTCCCAACTGAGATTATTCTGACCGAGCTGTTTTTCCACTTGGCGGATCTGCAGTTGCAGGTTGACCTGCTGGCTCTGCTCAAGGGCCAGGGCCTGCTGGGCCCTTTCCTGTTGAGAGTCCGCTGCCTTCTGCCAGGTCTTCAAATCAGCGGTTCCGGCTCCACCTTTGAGCACATCATAGCGCTGTTTCCATACCTCTTTTTGGTAGTTTAAAAGCTGCTGTGAGCCCTCATGCTGTTCCAGGCCACGCTGACAGGCCTGGCGCCATGCCTCAAGGGCTGCCAGGGCCGCCTGGGCCTCAATGGCCTTATCTGGGTCACTGATATTTTCAAGCTTCTTTTGGGCCCTGAGAAGCTGGGTCTCTGTCTTCTGCAGTTTGCTAAGAAGGTCATCAGCTCCTCGTTGCATCTCAGCCTTTTGCTCTTCAAGGCGGGCCAGCTGTTTCTCCAAGTCTTCAGCATCAAAATGGAGATTGGCCCGCGTGTGATTAAGGCGTTGGCGGGCCACTGATTCTTTGATAGCGGCAATCTGCAGTTTTGCTTCAGCATTCTTATAGGCCAGCTCCTCATAGCGCGCAGCGGCCCGGGCCAGTTCGAGCTCTATCTGAGCTGCGGCAATTTTGCCCTGAGCAATAAGGAGGGCTCCGTTATCCTTACCCCCTGCCGCCTCGGCCTTGTTTTCCCGGAGCAGCTGCTCATTTTCTTTCAAACGCTGCCTGGCGTTCTTGAGCATCTTCTCCCGCAAGGCCAGGGCCATCTGGGCCGTCTCTCGAGCGCTTAAACGCTCATCCAGCTGGCCGATGGCCTCGTCATAGACCTTTAATGAATAAGGGGGGAGCTGGGGCAGCTCAAAGGCTTTGCCGGTGGCCACCGACTCTTCCAAAAATTTCTTTTCAGAGCTCAAGGTCTCTGCCTTTTTCAAGGCCAAGAGCTGACGATTATAAAAAACCAGGGTTTCCTGGGCCTTCTCGGTCCTGTCTTTGAGTTGCACCAGGCTGATCCCCAGTGCGGTTGCAGTCTTTTCGTTTTCAGAATCTTGAAAGGCCTTAATCTTGCCCTGCAGCACATCAATTTCACCATTTATTTCAGCCTCAGTGAGTACCGAAACAATGGCGGCCCCTCGCTTTTCAGGAGGTTGTGGCTCGACTGCTTGCTCGCCATAGCCTGTCGAGGCCAAGGCCACGGAAAAAAACAGAATCAGCTTAAAAATTAAAAAACTCTTCTTCATGGCTATCAGGTCCCCAAAGTTGCAAAAACGCACGTAGCTCCCTGAAACAGATCTATCATCTGCCCAAGAGTATCGTTGAAAAAATTTTATTGGCCTTTATGGCCAAGGAGAAAGAGGCAAACATACCCGCTGACTCCGGCAATGACTGAAGAAAGCAGAACTCCGACCTTGGCCTTGAGCAGGAGCTCTGGATGGCCGACAAAGGCCAGCTCGCCAATAAAAATCGACATGGTAAAGCCGATACCGGCAAGGAGGGAGACCCCGGCGATATGGCGCAGGTCGATGCCACTGGGCAATGGCGAGGCCCCGGCCTTGACAACGAGCCAAACACTGAGAAAGATGCCGAGACATTTGCCGCCCACAAGCCCAAAGACTACTCCCATGGTTACCGGATCTTGAACATTGCCGGCCAGCCCGGAAAAATCAAGGGGGATACCGGCATTTACCAGGGCAAAGAGGGGCAGGATGAAAAAGGCACTCCAGGGATGGAGGCCTTGCTCCAAACGCTGGAGAGGCGAGGCCATATTATGGATGCCATTCTCCAGCCCCTGGAGGACACCATGAACCTCGCTGTTGCCCATCATCACCGAATGGCCGGGGTCATGGATCTTCTCAAAACGCCAGAGCAAGTTGAACATCATCTCGCTGAACTTGAGCGGTGCACAGCGCGAATAGGCGGGCACGGTAAGGGCAGTGAGAACCCCGGCCAGGGTGGCATGGACGCCGGACTTGAGCATGGCCAGCCACAGGCATCCACCCAAAAGCGCATAAGGAAGGGGACCCCGCAGACCGACAAGATTACAGACCACCAGAAGACCAAAAAAAAGGGCGGCAAGCACCAGGGCCTGCCAGACAAGGGTCTGGGTATAGAAAAGGGCGATAACAATAACCGCCCCCAGGTCATCAACAATGGCCAGGGCCAGCAAAAAACCAAAGAGGGCCTTGGGGGCGCGCTCCCCCAGCAAAACCAGAACCCCCAGGGCAAAGGCAATATCGGTGGCCATGGGAATGGCCCAGCCGTTGATACCAGGGCCGCCTTTATTTATTGCGGCATAAATCAGGGCCGGCACCACCATGCCGCCCATAGCAGCGACAATGGGCAGCAGGGCCTGGCGCACCACGGCAAGCTCGCCCACCAGGATCTCACGTTTAATCTCAAGGCCGACCAGGAAAAAAAACAGGGCCATCAGGCCGTCATTGATCCAATGATGAATGGTGTGCTGCAGGACAAAAGAACCGATATGGAGGCTGAGCTCCATATGGCGAATATGATCATAATAGGGAGCAAGCCTGGTGTTGGCCAACAACAAGGCCAAGAGCGTACAGCCCATAAGAAGAAGGCCCGAGGCCGTATCATCGTGAATAAATTCATCAATGGGCAGCTTAATGCGCTGAAAGGTTTTCTCCCAGCGTGATGAATCTAATGCACAATCTTCAGCGGAAGGCTTTCTAAGTGCCATACCTTGTCACCTGTGATGGTTCAACTTACATTTGCGGGCCCAAAAACATTATTATAGCAACTTACTTCAAGAAGTCCTCTCCTGATTACATAAAAAAAGCCCCGGCATTTACCGGGGCTTTTTTTATGTAATCAGGGGATAGAGCCTGCTCCTTGCTTATAGTTCCTGGCTTAGTCTAATTTTTTGAAAAAATCTTTTTCCACCCCGCAGAGCGGACACCGCCAGTCTGCCGGCAGATCGCTAAAGGCTGTACCAGGGGCGACACCATTATCAGCATCGCCCTTGGCAGGGTCATAGACATAGCCACAGGGACATTGATATTTGGCCATCTCAAGTATACTCCGTTAAGTTGGCTACAAGCTTTCAGCCTTGGGCAGATTCAGAGATTGAGCCTGGCCAAGGGGAGTTGCAGCGAATAAATTACAGGACGGCCTTGCCGTCTGCCGTAATAGAATATTTACAGCGCACCGGACTATCAATAAAACCCTTCTTCTTCAGACTCGTCAGCTTACAGCTTACCGACTTGCTTTCCATACCCACAGCCGCGGCAATCTCTTTACA
>JBFFIS010000235.1:0-4725 GCA_041556375.1 Desulfurivibrionaceae bacterium
AGGCGGTACTCCGTCTTGTCCCGCCATGACACCATCCGGGTATAGCCGGAATTGGCGGCATCAACCGGAAAGCTTTCCACCATGGTACAATCATGGCCCTGGTAAAGGGCGTCACCAATATATCTATAGGTGTATTTTTCCACCTCCTGGCTGGCAATATCCTCATAGGCGAACTCACTGCCCATAAAAGATCCCGATTTGTTGCGCGAGGCAATACGCTTGACCCTCTTTAAGGCCGGCAGATAGAGCCACTGATCATCGTCGCCGACCTTATGGGTAAAGGTGAGTAAGGCGGTGCCTTTGACATCGCGGGGCGAATCAAAGATAGTCAGGCTTTTATCGCCATCGCCAACCACCTCCAAGGTGCGGATACGGATCTGCCGACGGCTCTCCTGACCATGCCTGTTGCGCAGAACCATCTCCATATCGGCAGTAAAGTCGCCAAAGCCGTTATCACGGCTATCAGCCTCCCGGGCAATGGCCAGCCCGCGTTCTTCAGGGCTTTCGGCCAGCACAACAACGGGCAGGCAAAAAAGACAAACAAAAAAAGATAGAAAAAAAGCTCTCATTGCGGCTCCTGTTTTTCTGACCCTGCCAGGCTAGCGGCCGCACCAGGGTCTGGTGCCTCGCCCTCCAGCTTCACCAACAGGGCGGGCAGAAAGAAAAAATCCATAATCAAGGCAAAAACAATGGTAATGGCGGTCATGGTGCCCATATTGGCATTAATCTGAAAACCTGAAAAGGAAAGCACGGTAAAACCTGCAACCAAAATCAGGGTGGTGACCAGGATGGGCGAACCCACGGTCTTAAAGGCGTAGATCACCGCCTCCTCGGCCGGCACCCGGTGCTCCTTGTGGGCCCGCCGGTATTTTGACAGAAAATGGACGGTATCATCAACGACAATACCCATGGTCATGGCGATCATCACCGACACGGCCAGGCCAACCTGGCTGACGGTATAACCCCAGAGACCAAAGGCCATGAAGGCCGGCGACAGGTTGGGTAGCAGGCTGATCAAGCCAAGCTTGACGCTGCGCAGCACCACGGCAAGAATAACAGAGATCACCACCAGGGCCGCCACCGAGGCCCCCAGCATCGACTCTATATTGCGCTTTGAGATGTAGGAAAAAATAACGGAAAGCCCAGAACCAAAGGTATGCATGGTTGGCGGCGCATTGCTCTCCAGCCACTTCCTCCCCAACTCCTCAAGATCACGGACCTCCCGGGTGGTACTGTCGCCCAAGGTCACGGTGAGCCGGGTTGCGGACTTATCAACGTTAATGCGGTCATTTAAATCCAGGCCAAAGGGCAGGCTCATCTCATAGAGCAAAAGATACTGGGCTGCCAGGTCGCGCCTATCGGGAAGGCGGTACCAGCTCTGCTCATCAGCGTGCATGGAGCGGTTGAGGCGCTTCATAATGTCGGTGATGGAGAAGACGTGGCGCACCCCTTCCTGGCCACGGAGCCACTGGGCAAACTCCGAGACCTTGGCCAGATAGTCAGGGTTGTTGATACCGCCCTCCTCTCCCGAGTCAAGACTGTAGTCAATGATATAGACGCCGGTGAGATTGGCGATGGCAAACTCCGAGGCCCGCCGAAAATCGTAGCTATGGTCGAAATAGCGGACAAAATCATCATCCAACTCAATGCGGCTGATGCCGGTGGTCATCAAGGCCATAAACAGTAAGAGCCACCAAAAAAATTGGCTGCGGCGGCCAACAACAAAGCGGCCAAATCGTTCAAAAAACATGGCTCGCTGCTCTGGAACCGAGCCGGCTTTTATCGGCAGGAGAGCGGCCAAGGCCGGCAAAAAGAAGACGGAATAGAAAAAGGCCGCCGTGACGCCCATGGCGACGATATTGCCCAGATCCCTGAAGGGCGGCGCATCGGAAAAGTTCATGGTCAAAAAGCCGATGGTCGTGGTCAGCGAGGTAACAAAAACAGGCTGCAGGTTGATGCGCAACGACTCGGCAACCGCCTCTTTTCTGCTGCGCCCCAGACGCATCTGCTGGAACATAGTGACCAGGATGTGGATGGAATCGGCCACGGCCAGAGTGAGGATGATGATGGGGCCGTTGGCCGAGGCCGGGGTGATATCCATCCCCAGCCAACCAGCCAGGCCCATACCGGTAAATACGGACATAAAGACGACAGCGAAGGTGGCAAGGGTCGCCTGCAGCGAGCGCAATGAGATGACCATGGCGACAAAAAACAGCAAGAGGACCAGAGGCATCAGGGTGACCATATCCCGCCGCGGCGCCTCGCCAAAGGCGCTGTCCACCATGATGCCGCCGGTGAGGTGCAGGGTAAAGCCGGGATAGGCCGCCTCTATGTGGCGAGCCAGCTCCCGGGCCTTGTCAGCCACCAGGCGCGACTCATTGGCATCCTTTTCGGGTTTGATAATATTGACATTAACACCGCTGACATGGGCCGACGCCGGCACGAGGCTATTGACCAACAGCGGCTCGGCCAAAGCAATGGCGCGGATGGCTGCCAACTCGGCGTCACTGAGATGGGCCGCCCCCCGGACCAGATCCTCAACAATGAGCTCGTCACCCTCGGCCCGGGTATGCTGAAAATTGGTCAGCGAACTGACCTTGCTCGAGTAGGGCAGCTTCCAGGCCTCGGCAGTGAGCTCTTCAATGGCGCTGAGGGTCTGGCGCTCAAAAACAGTGCCGGAGGCCGGCTCCACCACAAAGAGGACGTTCTCGTATTTTGTATAGGTGTTTTCCAGCATTTCCAGGGCCTGGAGCTGGGGGTTCTCACGGGAAAAGAACATGCGGGAGTTATTGACAAACTGCAGGGAGGTCATGCCACTGGCACTCCAGCCGGCAGCAAGGAGGGTCAGGATGACAATCCACCAGCGCCGGCGGACAACAAAGAGTCCGAACCATGCCTCAAAACGCCTCACCAAACCACCACCTGGGCTGCTGAGCACTGAACCATTCTCCATATTTTCGGCTTTCTTTTCATGTTGTTAAACATACCTGCCGCCCTTGCCGGCAGGCAAGGGCAAATCACCCATCGCCGCCTATGGGATATGAAAAATATTTTTTTTTACCCTTAACCATGGCATATTAAATAACAGTTTACTTTTATTTACATCAATTTGGGGGCAAACCAATGTCGCGCATCGAATGGGACGAATCTTACAGTGTTGATAATGCCGAGATTGACGGCCAGCACAAAAAATGGATAGCGATATACAACAACATCCACGACGTTATGACCGGCGCCGTTGATAAGTCTCTCACCAACATAACGGCTGAATCCCTTACTGAAATGTATGACTACGCCAGGACTCATTTCAAGTTTGAAGAGGAATATATGGAACAGCTCAACTACCCGCACCTGGTTGAGCATAGAAGGTTGCACCGGGATTTCGAGAACCAAATTTACAACTACACCCGCGAAATGAGTGAAGGCAAACTTATTCTTAACACCAGCCTCCTCAAGGTCATTAAGAATTGGCTTCTGGAACATATCGTCAACGAAGACAAAAAATACAGTGCCTTTGTGCAAGGAGCCACCGCCAAGGGCGAGTAGCCTCCCGCAATATCCAGGGGCATACCAGACGCTGAAAAATCGCTCTCCAGAAGGGACGATTCACAACACATAGGCTGCGCCATGTCTCACTCCTCCCTGATAACAAGCCTGGTCATAATCGGGGCCGGCTTCATGCTGATCTCGATTATGTCCGGGGTACGTCTTAAAGAAAAAATCCCCCCGCCCCTCCATGACAAGTGGCAGTTCCTCATTGTGATTATGGCCGTTTTTTTCTGCGGCCATCTCGTCTTTGCCTCCTTGCTGCTCAAGAAATTCCCCTTCCCAGATATCCTCATTGCCATCAGTATTTTTCTCGGCGGCTCCTTTGCTCTGCTTGTTATTGCCCTTGCCCGGGGGGCGATAAATAAATTTCAACAAGAGGCCCTTGAGTTGTCCAAGGCCACTGCCAGCCTCAAACTTAAAGACACCAAACTCTCCTGGGAAACAGCTTCTCGCCACAAAACAGAGAAAGAACTGCAGGAGAGAAACGCCATTTTCCTCAAAGACCTCTTTGAGATGATTGCCGAAGTTCAGGCCAACCGCGACCAGTACACCTTTGAACATGATATGCAGGTGGCAGCCCTTGCCAAACGTATTGGCGAAAAACTCGGTCTGGGCCAAGAGACCCTGGCCAGCCTGGAACTCGGCTGCCTGGCCCATGATCTCGGCAAAACCGCCATCCCTGACGACATTCTTCTCAAACCAGCAAGTTTTGATTTTCAAGACCGCAATATCATGGAGTACCACCCCCTTATCGGCGCCAAGCTCGTGGCCCGTCATATTCAAGATGACAAGGTGATTGACATCATCCTCAATCACCATGAACGCCTTGATGGCAGCGGCTACCCTGCCGGGCTCAAAGGAGACGAAATAGGCTTACTGCCGCGCATTGTCGCTGCCGTCGACACTTACGAGGCCCTTGTTTCAAAGAGACCATACAAAAAATCTCTGTCATCGGAGGAGGCCCTTGCCATACTCCAAAAAGAGGTTGTCCTGGGACGACTGGACAAGAAGGTGGTCGACACCCTGATCGATATAGTGCCGGATATGCCAGAACCCGTGGCAACGGCGACAAAAACGGCCGGCTTCATGAAGGAAGTTGAAGTCTTTCGTAACCGCGCCTATTTTCGAGAACCCCTCAGTGACTTTTACAACTATCGCTACCTTCTCTTTCTTGAT
>JBFFIS010000236.1:0-4709 GCA_041556375.1 Desulfurivibrionaceae bacterium
CCAGACCCAGGCCCAGGGTGGTAATCCCGAAGGAAAATTTTGGGTGTTGCTGGCGTAGCAGATCCAGGATCTCCAAGGTCATGGTCAGGCTGGCCAGGGGATCGCCCGGGCCGTTTATGTCCATACCGGCGATGGCCGTCCCTTGGGCCTGCAAATCGTCCACCCAGGTCAGCGCCCCATACAGAGGCACCGCCTGGGGGAGTTTCCCCTCGCCGCTAAAACAAGAGCGGGCCGCGGCGTTGGGGGCCACCGGCAGGGTGATCCACTCCGGTACTTTGCCGCAACCGCAGCCAGTTTTTTTGGTGGGAAGGGGGATAATGGTCATGGGGAAACCTGGTTAAAGGATAATGAGTGATGGTTTGTCAAATCGTCATAATTCCTGGATCGAAGCCTGTGCTTATCTCCCGCTTGGGCGGGGCTGACATGGTGGCAATAAATCCAGGAGCGGCACCCCCGCCTTGGCGGGAGTGCCGCTCCTGGATTTACTGCCACCACGTCATCCCCGCCCAGGCGTGAGAGACGCGCAGAGCTCGATCCAGCGACCTCACCCCCTTTGACAACAAACACTGACCTTAACCTCTTATATGAACTAGGTTCTGTCAATGACCATTATCCCCCTCGCCACAAAAAAAACTGGCTGCGGTTGCGGCAAAGTGCCGAAGTGGATCACCCTGCCGGTGGCCCCCAATGCCGCGGCCCGCTGCCGTTTTAGCGGCGAGGAAAAACTCCCCCAGGCTATGCCTCTGTATGGGGCCCTGACCTGGGTGGACGATTTGCAGGCCCAAGGGACCGCCATAGCCGGTATGGACATAAACGGCCCCGGTGATCCCCTGGCCAGCCTGGCCATGACCATAGAGATCCTGGACCTGCTGCGTGAAAAACACCCGGAATGTGCCTTCGGAATTACCACCCTGGGCCTGGGCCTTGCCGATAATGCCGAGCTCCTGGCAGCGCACGGTATCAGCAAGATTACCCTCCTCATGAATGCCGTAAGCCCTGCGGTGGTGGAAAAATTATACGCCTGGATTCGGCCTGGCAAACGTAACATGCCCCTGGCCAAGGCTGCTGAAACATTGATCGAAGAACAGGCCAAGGGTCTGTCGGCCTGCCGCTCGGCCGGGATCACCGTGGCTGTGCAGACCACCGTTTATCACAATGTCAACGAAGGCGAGGTGGAGCAGATCGCCCGCCACGTGGCCGATCTTGGCGCCGAGTCCATGACGTTGCTGCCCGGCAAAGGTTGGCTTACTGATGAAGAGAAGCTTCCCCTGCCTGCCCCGGAACGCATGGCAGGCCTGAGTGCCTCTGCGGCGCGACACATCACCATTGTTGCTCCGCTTGCATGCCAAGGCCTCGCAGAAATCAGCACTGACGAGTGCTGCGAAAGCGTGGCCCTGCCCAAGGCCACGGTGAGTCGGCCCAATGTGGCGGCACTGAGTTCCAACGGCATGGACATTGACCTCCACCTGGGCCAGGCCATTAAGGCCCTGATATACGGACCCAGGGAAGATGGTCTGGCCTGTCTGCTGGAGGCCCGTGACCTGCCCGAGCCTGGTGGTGGTGAGAGCCGTTGGCAGCAGGTCGCTGAGATTCTAAACGATTGTTTTGTCCTGCTGGCTGAAAGTGCCGGCCACAAGCCCCGTGAAATTCTAGGCCGCCATGGCCTGCCCATAATCCTCCTTGATGACAATGTCGAGGGCACGGTGGATGTGCTCTATGGCGGTGGCAAAAAAGGTATGGGCCGGAAGTAAGCCTCAACACTTCGCGGTTCGCGCAACACTAAATAAGTCACGTATTGACGTTGAGGTTTTAGGCTTTAACGTCTCCGTCCATGAGCCTTGCGGCTCAACCCCTTTGCTGCTCGTCAAGGCCTTCCAAAAAGGCGAGAACGTTGCTGCCGAGCACCAGGCTACAATAGCCTCATTCAAGGAGTCCATAGCAGCCTCCGCCATTACCTCGGGGAAAGTCTCCCATCCTAACGCTGGCTGGCCTCTACTCCGGGAGGGAGATCTCTTTCCCCACGGAGCGGAAGAGGAAAAGGCCGGCAAGCACGGCAAGGACCACAAGGATGAGGCCGCTCACCTGCAGAGCAACGGCGAGGCTGTTTCCGGCCGACAGACTACCGATGCAGGGGCCAAGCAGCGCAAAGCTGACCCGAATAATCAGACT
Organism: Desulfurivibrionaceae bacterium; assembly: GCA_041556375.1. Lineage (GTDB taxonomy): Bacteria > Desulfobacterota > Desulfobulbia > Desulfobulbales > SURF-16 > BM506. The sequence goes on from JBFFIS010000236.1 coordinate 2,170, forward strand.
GCGGATGGAGAGCACCGTGGCGCGGGTCTCGGATGGGCAGTATTGATTGACCAGGTCCTTGAGCAGAGGCGTTGCAAAGCCGCGGACAGCATAAAAGACAAAGAGAACAAGCAGAGCCGGCAGCAAGGGCAGAACCCCTAGGAGAATATATGAACCTGGGATGATGAGGGTGATAACGAAAATGGCTACAGGGCGGCCGATTTGAGCCACCACCTTATCAGCCATTGCCGCAACCAGGCCCACTGTGAGGTTGAGCCCGATCCACAGCGGCGTGATCGATTTTTCGCCAAGGCCCATGCTGACGAAATAAACTTGCGAGGTCCAGGCCATGCAGAGGGTGCAGGTGCCTATCACGGAGGAGAGCAAAAGGGTGGAGCTGAGCTTCTTGTTTCTCACAAGGCTCTCCCTGCACACCGCCAAAATGTGGCCCAGGCCGGGCCGACGAATAACGCTGACGGCGGGGGGTTCCAGGAGATAGAGGGCGGCAGGGATAGCCAGCCCGGCGATCAGGGTCTGGGAGATATAGACGGCCCGGTAGCTCAAGGAAACAGCTATAAACCCGCCGCAGAGGGCGGCAATGGTCTCGGCAAAATGGCCGAGGGAGGTGATCCTGCCTTCAAGGCGAAAGTAACGATGTTTTTTGTCCATGGCGGCCAAGCTCTCGTAGAGCATGGCCGAGTCAGATCCAGAGATAAAGCTGCCTCCCAGCCCTAAAACCATTTCCGCAGCCAAGAAGCCGTAGAACCCCGAAGAGATGGAGTAGATCCCGTAGCCCAGGGTGCCAAGCACACTGCCAATGACCAGGGATTTTTTCCGGCCGATCACATCAGCCATATAGCCGGAGGGGATCTCCAACAGCGCCACGCTGAGCGAATAAACCGCCTGCAAGAGAAAGATGTCAAAATGATCCAGGCCGTTGTCGTTATAAAAGAGGGCAACAATGGGCATGATCAGCATCAACCACTTGGCGAGCTTAATCAGATACAGGCTGTATATATTGGCGGTAAACGACCTGGGCATGGGTCAATATTTAGGAGATTGAGCAGGCTGTAAGCAAAATTCTCAGCAGCAAAGCGGCCAACATACCCCGTCATGTTCGGCGATTCCAGCCTTTAAAAAAGTACTGTCCAAAAAAGAAGCCTCCTTTCAATTTTGTCGCCCAACCTACATTTTCGAAACACCTCCCCTGGGCCCTTTCTCGGGTCTCATCTTCGTACCTCATTGAAAAAACGCGCCTAAATCTATTTTTTCATAGTGGCACAGCCATTGCTATTACCATGAAAGTACTACTCGGCGACTGATTTAAAATCAGTTCGCATTTTTAAAAACATTAAGGAGAGAGACATCATGGCAACCCCAGAGAGACAAATCATTCTCTGTCAGAGCTTTCGCGTTGCAGGCGACAAGAAAGGCATCTGCCACAAGCAGACAGACGGTTTTTTACAATACATCGAAGAAGAGGTCCTGGATCGTGGCCTGGACTGCCTGATCACCGCCACCACCTGTTTGAAGCAATGTGACAGCGGACCGATCATGGTCATCCAGCCTGAGAACTGGTGGTTTAAAGGCGTGGACAGCGAAGAGGCCATCGACACCATCCTCGACGGTCTGGAAGACGGCGAAGCAGCTTCTGACTACCTCATCGCCTCATAGTTAAGAGAACAGGTTATGGCAGAGATCATCTTTTTTGAAAAACCAGGCTGCATCAATGGCGACAAACAAAAGGCCATCCTGCGTGCTGCCGGCCACAGCCTGAGCTGCATTAATATTCTCAACTATCCCTGGAGCCCTGAAAAGCTCCTGGGTTTTGTGGCCGGCAAAGAACCCTCGGAGATGATCAACCACACCGCCCCTGTTGTCAAAAAAGGAGAGATCGTTCCCGAACAGCTGTCCTTTGATGAGGCTGTAGACCTGATGGTGGCAGACCCCATTTTGATCAAACGTCCTCTTATTGTGGTGCAAGGCCTGAACATTCAAGGCTTTACTGATCCCCGCCTCGCCCCTTACCTGGGTGACTGGGATGGTCGTGACGATGTGACCACCTGCCCCAACCTGCAGACCCTGTCCTGCGATGAGCACAAAGGGGTCAGCAGATGACTTTTCAATCATACCTGGAGTCCGGCGCTGAAGCGTGTCCCAAATGCGGCTCTAAGGCCATCAAGGCCAGCGCGCCACCGGAAAAGATACAGGCTGGCACGGTCCATGTCTCCATGTTTTGCGCGACCTGCAGCGCCAGATGGCGGGACATCTACACCCTAAGGCAGTCAGAAGATTTATAAGTTGCCAGGACACACCCTGGGAGAAAACACCTTTTTATCATCCGAGTTACAAGGAGCGACACCATGAATAAAACCTGGGAAAAAATATTCGAATACGCCTCCATGCCGGTGCATGGCACCATGTCACGCAAGCTGCGCAAGGACGTTTCCCTGCAGGTCAATGAGGGCAAGGTCTATGAGAAGGCGGTGATTTTTCTTGGTGAAGAATTTGTCCGCATCACCGAGGAAGGGGCCAAGAAGCAAAGCATCAACACCTATTAC
>JBFFIS010000237.1:0-4696 GCA_041556375.1 Desulfurivibrionaceae bacterium
GGTTAAAGAGGCCAATGTATATTTTAATGGAAAGGTGACGAGTCGGGTCGTCCTCTTTCCCGACGGCACTAAGAAAACATTGGGTATCATGCTGCCGGGCGACTATGAGTTCGGTACTGATGACAAGGAGATTATGGAGATCCTGGCCGGCAGCATGGATGTTCTGCTGCCGGGTCAATCCTCCTGGCAGAGTATTGTCGGTGGCCAGTCCTTTGAGGTTCCTGCCCAGTCAAAGTTTCAGCTCAAGGTGAAAGATGTTGTTGATTATTGCTGCTCCTACCTGAAATAAGATCTGCTTATCTCTGATGGGGTATCCTTGCCCGGTAAGTACAGCCGAGCAGGTGCCTCATCAATAATTTCCCCTCCTGCCTTCCTTTTCCCCTTCGTCACTCTCAAAGCTGCCTATCTTGTTAAAGGTGTTTTTAGTCCGTCATAAGCCTCTCCTTGCCTCTTTTTCCTGTTTTTTTCAAAAAAATTGTTTTTAAGTCATAAATAAGGCTGTTGTGCATGTCTAATGCATTGATTTTGTGTGGAATTTTTTTTGTTCTCTTAATGAGTCGCTGTGGCTTGAATTCTACTATACTAAATTGAGGCTAGGGCTGTTTTTCAAGACGACTTTCCCCTTTTGTTTTCAAGGTATAGATCTCGTCGCTGAATATCTTGTGCGGAACAGTGATATGTATTTTCGAGTGGCCTACGTTTTGCATGGTAAGGCTTGTGAGTTGCTACTGACAACGTTTTCAAGGAGTAGACATGGCTGTGATAGAACCACCTTGTAGTAAGGATGCAAAATCAAACGACCCCGTAAGCCTCGACACCATGCAGAGTCAATTTAACTTTCTGTACTCGCTGGTAAACGAGGTTCCTGACCCGATTTTAGTGGTTGGTACAGATTTCAGGGTTAAATTTGCCAACCGCGCTGCCCAAAATTTTTCCAATAGCTTTATCTGCAAGGCCGATAAGGAGCCGTTTTGTCATACCCTCGTTTATAACGAAGATTACCAGTGTTCCACCGTCGGCCGTCCCTGCCCCCTTATCGAGGTCCTGGAGAGCAATAAGCCCGTTGTTGTTGAGCATGAAATAAAGCTTGATGACGGACAGATGCGGAATTACGAGATCCATGCCTCCCCCCTCTGGGACGATGAAGGACGGTTCTTGGGGATTGTCGAGTCAATACGGGACATTACAGACCGTTCTGAATACGCCCGGATGTTGAAGAAGAGCCAGAGAGAGCTCGAAACCAGTGTTGAGGAGCGCACCAGGGACCTCTTGCGTAGTAATGATATTCTCCGCAAGGAGATTGTCGGACGCCAGAACATCGAAAAGATTCTGCGGGCCGAGCGCGATAAGTTTCAGGTCATGCTGGAGGCCATGGGCCAGGGCATGCACATTCTTAACTCCGACTTCACCATTGAGTATCAAAACGATGTGCTCCGGGAGCTGTTTGGCGATCAGATTGGTCACACCTGCTACGAGGTCTATAAGGGCCGTAATGAGCCCTGTGATGTCTGTAGAATGCATGACGCCATCACTACCGGCCAGGTGCAAAGGACCGAAGAAATAATGCGTAATGGGCGCCATTATTCCCAGAGCTATGCACCCTTTAAAGACATTGATGGTGAGGATAAGTGCCTCATCCTCCTCAACGATATCACTGAGGAGAAGATGTACCAGGCCGAAACCATGCGCACCGGCCAGCTTGCCTCCATCGGTGAGCTCGCGGCTGGCGTGGCCCATGAGATTAATAATCCGATCAACGGTATAATTAATTTTTCGCAGATACTGATGGATGACTCCTCTGACAACGCCACCAAGGATATCCTGCAGCGCATTATTGACGAGGGCGAAAGGGTGGCGGTAATCGTCAGCAAGCTCCTGTCTTTCGCCCGCCAGGGTGTTGATGACTCGGCCGCCTATATGGAGACAGAGATTCGCGACGTCTTGGAAGATTCCTTCACCCTCCTTGGTCATCAGTATAAGAAGGATGGCATCCATTACACCGTCACCGGACCTGAGGAGAGAGTGCCGGTCTGGGTCAACCCTCAGCAGCTTCAGCAGGTCTTTGTCAATCTCCTGTCGAATGCCCGTTTTGCCTTGAATGAAAAATTTAACAAGGAGCGCAGTGCTGATAAGAAGCTGGCGGTCAATATCTCCGTTATTCGCTTGCAGGACAAGAAGTACGCTCGGGTCAGTTTCATGGACCATGGGTGCGGCATTTCCGATGACATTGTCGACGCTGTCTGCAACCCGTTTTTTTCGACCAAGCAGCCCGGCGAAGGGACGGGGCTCGGGCTTTCAATAAGTCAGGGTATTATCAAAGAATTTAAAGGCTTCTTGCGTATAAAAAGTGAGATTGGCAAATACACCATGATTATGGTTGATCTGCCGGTATATGAACCCCAGCAAGGGAAATAACTATGAATGATTTTGAAAAGGATAACACGGCGATTCTGGTCGTGGATGATGAGGAAAGTTTGCGGCTCACCTTTCAGATGTTTCTTTCCCGCGAGGGGTATGGGCCTGTCGAGGTGGCGTCAACCTATGATGAGGCCCTGGCCCTTATTGACCAGCGGAATTTCGATCTGGTGGTCAGTGATATTGTCATGGATGGCGCTTCTGGTATTGATCTCCTGCGCACCATAAAGGATAAGGGCGTCGAGTGCCCGGTGGTCATGGTCACCGGTTATCCCAATATCAATACCGCCGCAGAAGCGGTACGCCTGGGGGCCTTTGATTATCTGGCAAAGCCGGTGAAGAAGGAGGACCTGCTGCGTACCGCCAGAATGGCATTGCAGCAGTACTCCCTGCTGAATGCCAACAATGCCTTGGCCCGCGAAAAGGAACGTTACCAAAAGTATTTGGAGGCGGTGTTTCGCAGCGTTCGAGAGCTTATCTTTACCGTTGATCCCCAGCGTCGAATTGTCGAGTTTAATGATAACACCGCCAGATGGTTGAAGAATGTTGGTGTCGTGGATTTCAGCGGCAAACCTCTTGCGGATATCGGCTCCTGCCTTGATATTTTTGCCCCGGATATCGACACCGTTCTCTCCAGTCAGCAGGAGGTGCCGGAGCATCGCATTGAGCTTTCCCCTGAGTCAGGCCAGTCCGGCATCTTCAGGGTGAGCGCCGTGCCGCTCACCAGCGATGAGGGCATATTCCTGGGTGTAGTCCTTGTGGCCCGTGATGTCAGCCGTCTTGAGGCCCTGGAGAAGAAAGGGCGGCGCGACAGGCTCCATCGTCTGGTCGGTTCCTGTCGGCGGATGCAGACCGTCTACACCCTGGTTGAAAATGTCGGCAAGGTCGATACCACTGTTCTTATTTACGGCGAGTCCGGCACCGGTAAAGAACTGGTGGCTGAGGCTCTGCATGCTGAAAGTCCACGCCGCGATATGCCGCTGGTTAAGGTTGATTGTACCGCCATTCCTGAGAACTTGCTTGAGAGTGAACTCTTCGGCCATAAAAAGGGGGCCTTTACCGGTGCTGATCGCGACCGCGAGGGTCGGATACTGTCGGCTGATGGCGGCACCCTCTTTCTTGATGAAATCGGTGATATCTCGCCGATGATGCAGCTCAGGCTCCTGCGCTTTCTGCAAGAACGGACCTTCTACCCGGTGGGGCGGGATAGGTCGATCAGCGTTGATGTCAGGGTGGTGGCGGCAACCAATGCTGATCTGCGCCAAAAGGTCCAAAACGGCGAATTTCGGGAGGATCTCTACTATCGCCTGAAGGTGGTGGACATCATCCTTCCACCCCTGCGGGACAGGGAGAATGATCTGGAAATGTTGGTGCAGATTTTTATCACCCGGTTCAGCACCCGCCTTGCCAAAGAGATCACCGGCATCTCCGATCAGGCCCTGAAGGTCCTCAAGGGCCACGATTGGCCCGGCAATGTCCGTGAGCTTGAGCATGTCATGGAGCGGGCCTGTGTTTTATGCGATACGACGACTATAACCTCGGAGCATCTTCCCCTGGAGCTCCGGGAGAATACCAGGGATGCCCCGCATTTGACCTACTCTGAAAATTTGCTGGAGGAGGAAAATGAAGAGGTCCGTATTGCCAATACCCTGAAGCGGACATTTGGCAATAAGGCCCAGGCCGCCCGCCTTCTTGGCATTGATCGCTCCACCTTGTATCGCAAGCTGAAACTCTACGATATAAATGCTGAAGAGATCGTCTGAGGTAACTGTAGGTTAAGGCGATTGCTTGATACTTCGAAGAGTCGTCAGTTGTGAATGAGAAGTAATATCAGGTAGTTGAAACTAAAAGGCTAGGGGTGTCAGGATGAAGTATCCCATTCGCAATGGTGTCATCATTTTGGGAGTTTTGCTGCTGGGGCTCGGTTTATATAGCTCCTGGAGCATGGAGAAGAGGTTGCCTCCTGTCGATTATACGACCTTTCTGGCCCAGTTGCGCACTGGTGAGATCAAGGCCGTGGAGATCATCGGCGCAACGGTCAACGCCACCGACAAGTATGGTCAAAAATTTCAAACTTTTGCCCCTGATATCAAGGTGTTGCTGCCCAGGCTTGAAGAGAGAAATATCACCATTAAAGCCCGTCCCGAGCCCAAGTCTTTTGTTTTTTTTGAGTCGACCCTGCCTCTGCTTATTGTTATTGGTGCCTGGATGTACTGGTCGCGCAAGAGCCGTAGTCAGGAGCCTGGCATGAAGGGCAAAGATTCCCTGGTGCCCCAGGATA
>JBFFIS010000238.1:0-4683 GCA_041556375.1 Desulfurivibrionaceae bacterium
ACGTGGACATTACCGATATCCATGGCCAGGACGATGAAGAAACAACCGAGCAGGGCCAGAGCAATACCCACCGAACAGATCAGCACATACTTCCAGGTCGCCTCCAGGGCCGACTTGGAGCGGGTCAGAAAGATCAGAGGGGCGCTCATCAGGGTGGTGGCTTCAATGGCAATCCACAGCACCACCAGGTGGTCGGCCATGGCCACCATGGACATGGTGGCCATAAAAAACAGGGTGCAGCCTATATAGATGGGCTCATTGGCCATCTCTGTCTCGCTCATGTAGGACACGGCATAGAGCGAGATAAAGAGAAAGATAAAGGAGGTGACAAGCAGCACCAGCAGACCGTCCGGCGAAGCGCTGAAATAGCGGGGCAGGGCCGGCGTTACTTTGCCCAGCCAGGCCAAGATGGTTATCTGCAGATGCAGCAAGGATGTCACCACCAGGATTCCCCGGCCAAACCTGACAGGCAGGAACATGGCGATAATCCCGGTAAACATAGGGATGAGGCAGGTAAATTCTAACATTGTCTTATATATCCTTACCTAAAATTTAAATATTTCATTACGGCGCTGGTATCACCAGCTGCCGCGTGCTTTAGTCTTTGAGCTGTCCGAGCAGCGCCGTATCCACATCATCAAAGGTACTGTTGATGTTGTGGAGGACGATTCCCATGATCATGATACCAACCAGGAGATCGAGTAAGACCCCGAATTCAACGACATACAGGGTGTGGGTCTGCTTGGCCAGGGCCGTACCGATCAGGTAGATACCGTTCTCCATCATCAGATAGCCAATGACCTGGGTAATGGCCTTGCGCCTGCTCATGAGCAGAAAGAGGCCGGCGGCCAGGGTGGTGATGGCGGTGATCATCAGCAGCACATGATGGGCTGGCAGGGAGATATGGAGCCGGTCGACGATAAAGGCGGAAACCAGGATAAAGATCAGACCGGCAAAAACCGAGGCGTGATAGCCGACAATGGGTTCAATCTCGCGCTGCATCTTGACCTTTTTCACCGCCACATAGATAAAGCCGGGGATCAGGAAACCCTTGATGAGAATCATCACCTGCAACAGCAGGATGGAGCCCATGGCCATCTCCTTATGGTGCTCAAGGAAAAGGGGGATAAGCGACACGACAATACCCTGAAAGGCCATAATCTTGACCAGGGCCGTGAGCCGGTTTGAAGCCAGCGACAGCAGCACGGACAACAGGGTTAGAGAGAGTAAGAAATCTGAAAAAACTATCATTTGATCAGCTCCATGGTGAGAATGGTGACGAAAAAGACCAGGGCGAAAGGAGTCAGGATAAATTTCGGCACCAGATTCATCTTATATCTGGCGGTAATGGACTCCACCGTACCGATGGTGACGTAGATAAAGGTGACCGCGGCGTAAAAGAGCAGGCCGTTGAGCCAGATATTCTGGAGCTGGAAGGGATCCAGCAGCCGGGCCAAGAAGGCCGAGTAAAAAAGAAGCTTAAACCAGGCGCCGAGCTCGATTAAAGCCAAGTCCGGCCCGCTGTGGTCAAGAATCATGACCTCATGGATCATGGTGAGCTCCAGATGGGTGGCCGGGTCATCCACCGGCACCCGGGAGTTCTCGGTGAGCATGACGATGTAAAGGGCAACGATGACCAAGAGCAGCAGAGCACCATGCTGGCTGGTCAGGGTGATGGGATGGTTGCCGGAAAAGAATTCGCCGAAACTTAAACTGCCGGTGATCCGGAAAAAGAGGATGAGGATACCAAAAACGGTGGCCTCGGCCAGGGTGGAGAAAAAGGCCTCCCGGGCGGCGCCCATGCCCTCAAAGGGCGAGGCGGTGTCGAGAGCGGCCAGGATGGTAAAAAAGCGGCCCAGTCCCATCAGGTAAAAGAGAATCAGCACATCGCCATGAAAGGAGAAGACAGGGGCGAAGTCGGCCAGAGGGAAAAAGAGCAGCATCATCAGGCTGGTGGCGCAACCCACCACCGGCCCCATCTTAAAGACAAAGCTGGTGCTGGTGCTGTACACCGAACCCTTTTTGAAGAGCTTCATCATGGTGTAGTAGTTGATCAGCAGGGGTGGTCCCTGCTTGCCGCCAAAAAAGGCCTTTACCTTCTGGATCACGGCCGGCATCAGGGGCGCTATCAGGATTGCAAAACAAAATGAGAGTATGGATTCCATCTCAGTCCTCAATTTTTATAGGGCTTGAAAGGTGCGCCGGGCAGCAAGCTGCCGCAGCGCCTTTTAATTTTATGCGTCAGGTAACAGGTGGCCAAAGCCCTCTACAGAAAGAGGAGCAGGGCGACAATGGCCACAATGATATAGGCAATGTAGAGCTGAATATTGCCATGCTGGATCCAGCGCAGCTTATGAACCAGCTTAAGCAGAGGCTGGACCAATCGGCTGTGGTAGTTTATTTCCGCCACATCATCGACAGTGGTCTCCCAGGTTGTCTTGCCGGGGAAGATCTTGGTGATGCCGGTATAGATCCTGCGCACCGGCACAAAGGGCCGATAAAAATCAATCATTTCAGCGGCATAGGAAGTACCGGTGTACTGCATGCGCACTGTGGGCTGGGTAAAGCCGCAGCCCCAGGTGCCGCCACTGCCGATCTCCTTTTTCAGATAGAGGATCTTGCGCAGCAGGCTGATGGCCAGGAAGAGGCCGATAAAGAGGGCAGCGGTCTGGGCGATATGGCGGGCGATGACCATAAAGGCCGTGCTGTCATAGCCGGCCGTATAAGGAATATCCCGGATACCGGCAAAGGCCAGTTTGATAAAGGGCTCGGGCATGACGCCGATCACCAGGCAGGCAACGGCCATGACGATCATCACCAGGCCCATGGAAAAGCCGGCCTCGCTGGCCTGGGCAGCCTTGTCGGTGCGCGGTTCGCCTAAGAAGGCCAGGCCAACCACCTTGGTAAAGCAGGCCGTGGCCAGGCCGCCGATCACGGCCAGGGAAACGATGGCCAGAATGGCGAGGATAAAGGAAAAACGATGGTTATTAATGCCGTAAAAGGCGCCGTAATAGATGAGAAACTCACCAATAAAACCGCTAAAGGGTGGCAGGCCGGAGATGGCTACGGAGCCGGCCAGGAAGGTGCGGCCGGTAACGGGCATCCGTTTCATCAGGCCACCGAGCTGGTCGATATTTTTGGTCTTGGCCTTATGGAGGACAGCACCGGCCCCCATGAAAAGCAGAGATTTAAAAATGGAGTGGTTGAAGACATGGAGAAAGGCGCCGGCAAAACCAAAAAAGGCCATGGCCTGGTTCTGCTCGGAGATACCCACCATGCCGATCCCCAGACCAATGAGGATGATACCGATATTCTCCACACTACTATAGGCCAGGAGCTGCTTGATGTCCTGCTTGGCCAAGGCATAGACCACGCCGAGAACACCCGTCACCATACCGGTAACCAGCACGAGCTGGCCGATGACTGGCGTGGCGGCCTCAAGGAGCATATACATCCGGAAAATTCCGTAAATACCCATCTTGATCATCACCCCGGACATGATTGCCGAGATATGGCTGGGGGCGGCCGGATGGGCCTTGGGCAACCAGATGTGGAGGGGGAAGATACCGGCCTTGGAGCCAAAGCCCAGGAAGGCCAGGACGAAAACCAGAAGCTTGGCGCCCTCGGGAATGGTGGCAAACGTGCTGAAGTCAAAGCTGCCGGTGTGCTGATAGATCAGGGCAAAGGCGGCAAAGAGCAGCATGGCGCCGCCCTGGGCAAAGATAAAGTAGAGATAGCCCGCCTTGCGGTTGTCCTTAATCTGATAGTCGAAGACCACCAGGAAGAAGGAGGACAGCGACATGATCTCCCAGGCCAGGGCGAAGGTGACCATGTTGGCCGCCATCACCACCAGGGCCATGGAGGCCACCAGAACGGCGAAGAAGAAATAGTTTACGGCAGTCCTGGTCGCCTTGCCCTTATCTGCCATATACTGGAAGCTGTAAAGCAGGGCCAAGGGCGAGATCATGAAGATCGGCACCAGGAAAAACAGGGCAACGCTGTCCACCTTAAAGGCCAGGTCAAAGAGATGGAGCCAGCTCCACGACTTTTCCAGGACAGCCGCGGGGCCAAGCAGATGCGAGAGGCTGAAAACAAGACCAATTCCGCAGCCTACGGTTGTGGTGGCAATTGTTGCCAATTTCATCAAGGTAAACTGGCGGCAAAAAAGGAGCGCAGCAACTCCTCCCGCCAGGATTACAGAAAGCGACACAAACATGGTGTCCATTTATTTCCCTCCAAATTTTTTTACGCTGTCATGCCCGGCGCCATCGCCAGGCATGTCTTTTATTGTCTTTAGGGCTTACAAGGCGTAGTACTTTATCGGCCCGGCCCCTTCCCGTGGGGCAGGCCCTCACTTTCGCTCATCGTAAACCTGTGTTTTGCGGTATCTACAGCAGGAGTCAGGATGGGGGAGACAACTCACCGCCAACCCTTGGCCGGCCACCATCCCGTCTTACTTTCCTCTGGCGGCCCACCTACTTCGGGGAGCGGATATCAAAGCGCGGCGCGGCAAGTATCCTGCCGATCTCCTCCTTGAGGTCCGCCTGGGCCGGGTTGACGCTATCCTGTTCCATCAGCAGCTCGAAGAGACGTTGCTGCTCCAGGGGATGGATGTACTCGGCCGGGGTGCCGTCCTTGAGCTGAATATGAGCGGCCCAGGGCACGAAATAGGTGGTGGCCGGA
>JBFFIS010000239.1:0-4659 GCA_041556375.1 Desulfurivibrionaceae bacterium
CCTTCGCCAATGATGGTCATGGCGATATTCATCTCCTCGGAGTGGACGCGGCGCTTAAATTTCCGTGTCCGCTTAACAAAAGCGTTAGCCGCGACACGCACCCCGGTGTGAAAATCCTCATCATGCAGGGCCTGATGAATAATCTCTTTAGCCTCCCCCAGATCAAAGGGCTTGGTAAGAAAATGGCAGGCACCGTTTTTCATGGCCTGCCTGATGTTGGCGCTCAGCTCGTCATCACTTAGGTAGCTGGCCGTCATGATAATCACCCTGGTCTTCGGGCAGACCTCCTTGATAATTTTCATCAACTCCAGACCATTATAATCAGGAAGATGTATATCGAGCAGGCAGAGATCATAAGCGCAAATGCCAAGCTGATCCTCGGCCATACCGGCCGAAGATGCCGTGGTTACATCAACTGATTCCTTTTGCAAGGCTTTCTGCAGGCCGTATAAGATCAAAAGGTCATCGTCGATGATCAAGATTCTCTTTTTCACATATTCACCATAAGGGGATGGGCAGGAGTGCTGACACACTTCCTGACAAGAATGAGCAATTCATGTGCCAGCCTAGGCTGCCCACTAACAATCCCGGCCTTTTTCTGACACCATTGCTACCACCACTTTTTTCTGGCACAGAAATCATGCCTGTTGATAGTAGCCGGCCCGACCGCAAAGCTCTCAGCACTGAGACAATAACTCAACGACTTAGAGACCTCTAATCAGCACGACAGGTTTTTGAGGTGGCCTGGAAAATCGTCGGATCCATTCTTCGATCGCCCGGGCCTGATCATTTTCCAAAGTTACTTGTTCGCTGTCCTCGATGCGTGCATTGCAGCCTCCTTTAATTGACACCCTCTACTTTGGGAATATCACCAACAATTCTTCGGGCAAATTCCCAGAACAGGCTGCAATGCCAGAGCCACCAGCGTATTGGCAATATACCCAACCCAACTTGGGCAAATCCCCACTTTTCAGGGGCTCCAGCGACCTCTCTGAGAATTTTTTTTTCTATCCATTCGACATTATTCACCTTTTCCTATCCTCTTTTAGGTGGCACGGCGCTTGCTAAATACATAGACAACATGAAAAGTTTAGCTGAAAAAAAATACCGGACCTTGGTGGTCATTAACCTGATCGCCCTACTCTGTTTCTTCAGCCCTGTTCAGGGGGAAGGCCAATTTAATGAGAGCTATCTGTACAGCCTCTCAAATTTTTCGGGCCTACTTCCGTATAACTGGCCCACCCTGTCCATCGACGAAGAACGCAATGAAACCTTTGTGATCTACCAAAACGAGGTGGTTATCTTCAATGATACCGGCATGGAGGTCTACCGCTTTGGCGACGGCATGGATCTTGGCCATGTCCTTGCCGCCGATGCCGGTCAGGGCGATGACATCCTGCTCCTCACCTATAAGGCCGGCAGATCCATAGTTGTGCGCTGCAATTACCGGGGTGAGCCCATGGCAGAGATTGACCTCAGCGGTCTTCCTGCCCAATTCACCGACTTTACCCCCAACCGCCTCATATACCGAGAGGGCCAAATCTATCTGGCCAGCCAAAATCAAATGCAGATTGTCATCTGTGACGCGGCTGGCACCTTTGTCAAGGGCTACGACCTTTTCGAGGTCTGCGACCTTGACGAGGAGAAACGGGGCAACATGGAGTTTGACGGCTTCAGCCTGGATAAAGAGGGCAATATCCTCTTCACCATCCCGGTGTTGTTCAAGGCCAACATCATGGACAGAGACGGCATGGTCAGATCTTTCGGCAAGTCCGGCGGCGCCCCTGGCCGCTTCAATATCCTGGCCGGCATGGTCGCCGACAGCCACGGCAACTACCTGGTGGCTGATAAGCTCAAATGCGCCATCATCGTTTTCGACCAGGATCTCAACTTCATCAAAGAGTTTGGCTTCAGAGGGCCAAAACCTGGAAACATGATCGTACCAAGCGATCTTGCCATTGATAAAAAAGACAGGATCTATGTTTCGCAAGGACGCGGAAGAGGAGTCAGTGTTTTCAGGTTGGAATATGGCGACTCATCCGCACATGGTGGATCGATGGGAGAGCTGTCACAGAAGAGAGGAGGAATCAAAAATAGTTAGTTGTAGCACAGAGGGAAGTACCAGAGAAGAAGACAAAGACACGTTGTACAGAGGAAAATGAGCGCCGGTTCGCCGGCAAACCATCCTCCGAAAAAGGTAAACCCATCGTGAGGTGGGGACACAAAGTCAACAGGTCCTGGAACAGGACGGCTGGACTACCGGAGACCAATATTTTTTTGGAGGGTGATTAAAATGAAGAAGTTATACAAAATGAATTTGGTATTAGCCAGTGCCGGCCTTTTGACCGTCGGTGTGGCTGGTTCCGCCCTGGCATTTCATAGTGGTGGTGTTGCAGAGTGTGGCGGTTGTCACAGCATGCATTCCCCCAATATGGCCGGTACCTTCTTGTTAAAGGGTAGCGACCAGAGCTCCACCTGTCTTGGCTGTCATGAGAGCCCCGGTGACACAGCTCCCAGGAGCTATCACATCAGTACAGCTGATGCCGATATGGGCGCTGGCATCTCGCCGATCCAGAGAAGCCCCGGCGGTGACTTTGGCTGGGTGAAGAAAACCTATAGTTGGCTAAATCGTGACGGGGTTACTTATGCAACAGAAGAGGGTGACCGCCATGGCCATAATATTATTGCCGCCGACCAGGGCTATGTGGCTGATGCCACCAACACCGTAGCGCCGGGCGGCACCTTCCCTGCCGCCAGCCTGCAGTGTAATAGCTGCCATGATCCCCATGGCAAGTATAGAAGGATGTCCGATGGTACTGTAGCCACCACCGGCGCCCCCATTATCGGCTCCGGATCCTACGCTACCAGCAAGGTGCCTGTGGTAGGCGAGGCCGTTGGTGTTTACCGTTTGCTGGCCGGTAGCGGCTATGCCAGTACGGCCTCCATCGGCATTACTTACACCGGTGCTCCCGCGGCCGTTGCCCCAGCCTCTTATAACCGCACCGAGGCCGTCACCCAGACCCGTGTTGCATACGGCGCCCAGGCCACCGGTGGCCACAACCAGTGGGGCCAGTGGTGTGGTACCTGTCATGGCGACATGCACAGCTCCTATAACTACGTGCATCCTACTGACCAGCCCCTTGGTGCAACCATTGCCGCCCTGTACAACGCCTATGTCGCTTCCGGCGATGTCACCGGCGACGGCACTGCAGCCTATCAATCCTTGGCACCTTTTGCCCAGGCCACCGGCGATTTCGCCACCCTGGCCGCCAATGCAGTCAGTGACGGTACCGCCATGGCCGGACCCACCGCCGGCGACGAGGTCATGTGTCTCTCCTGTCATCGGGCCCATGCCTCCGGCTTTAACAGCATGCTGCGCTGGAATAACGAGGCAGACTTTATCGTCTACGACAGTGCGTATCCTGATCCTACAACGCATAGATTCTATGCAATGGGCCGTACAGCTGCAGAGATGGAAGACGCCTACTATGACAGGCCGGCAAGTGCTTTTGCCACCTATCAGAGAGGCCTGTGTAACAAATGTCATGCTAAAGATTAATCAGCTGAATATGCCGGCAATGGTTGTACCGGCATAGCAACCTAAGAGAGGGCTGGCATCCGGCCAGCCCTCTTCCTTGCTTTTCCTGATTAACTCCTTGAGCATGTTTTATTTTTAGTATGTAATACGTTGTGGTGGCCATCGTGCGTTTTTTGACTTGGTGATGATGCCCAAAGTAGCCTTGGAGTTATGCTGGAAGATGATTTGGTTTACAAAAAGCATTGTGGTGGCAGGGCAGTGATGTTGCGAAGTGGCTTAATACTCGCCCTGTGCGCAGGACTCACTGTGACGCTGCTGAGCGGCTGTCAACCAGCACTGCTCACCTCCCGGCCGGTCATGGCCGACCATGGCGAGGTGCATCTCTATGTCCAGCCCTTCCCGCAGGAAGCTCAACGCCTGCGTTTCAAGCTGCAGGCCCTTGCCGCTGTCAAGGACGATGGCAGTCTGATCCCTTTGCCCCTGGCCTTTGCCGATTTTACCCAGGGCGAGGTCCAAAATCAAAAACTCCTCGCTGCGAGCTCTCTGCCCCCTGGCCAGTATCAAGGTCTTTCCTTTGTTGTCGAAAGTGCCAACCTCAAAACTGAAGAGGGTGAGATCGATCTCGCCGTAGATGACGAGTCCTATTTTGTGGCCTTTCCATTCCAGATAACCAAAAACAAGGCCCAGGTCTTACTGCTGAAATTTAACTATGGCCGCGCCCTTAAAAGTGGTGTTGTTTTCTCCCCTGATTTTTCCATCTTTCTGCCCGAGCGCCTAACCCCTAAGGTTTTGGGTTATGTTGCCAATGAAGAATCAAACAGCATCACCATCTTTGATAAAAATATCCTCCAGGTCGTAGGTGTTATTGCCACCGGGACCCATCCCAAAGACATTGCCTTGGACCGTATTCGCCACCGGGCCTACGTGCCCCTTGGCGGCGATGACTCCCTGGCCCTCATCGACGTCAGCGCCCAGGCCATTATCGACCAGGCCCGCCTTACTATCGGCGATGAACCCTGCGAGACAAGGATGAGCCCTGATGGCAGCGTTTTGGTGACATCCAACTTCGGCTCAGACACCGTCACCCTGACTGATCCGACCTCTTTAATGGAAAGGGCTCG
>JBFFIS010000240.1:0-4621 GCA_041556375.1 Desulfurivibrionaceae bacterium
CACGAGAATGACGGTAGACGAGATAAAGTCGAAGCGCGAACCGTCCCGCACCGCCTTTTTGATGCCGAGGGGGATACAGACCCCGTAGACGATAACAAAGGACCAGAGCCCCAGCGACATGGAAACCGGCAGTTTGGAGATAACCAGGGAGGTGACGCTGCGGTGGTGGTAATAGCTGTCGCCGAAATCCAGCAGCAGATAGTTCTTCATCATGGTGATGAAGCGGATATGGGCCGGTTTATCAAAGCCGTAGAGCTTTTTAATCTCCTCCAGGCGATCCTGGTCAAGGCCCTTGTTGCCGCGATAGACGGTGGTGGTGGAGCGGGCAACCTCACCGCCCTGGGCGCCGCCCGATTCAAGATTGGCAATCATCCTCTCCACTGGTCCACCCGGGACAAACTGGGTGATAGTAAAGGTGATAAGCATGATCCCAAAGAGGGTAGGGATCATCAGGAGAAGACGGCGAAGGATATAACTCAACATGGTAGTCGGCTGGAGCCTCAAGTTTGAGAGCGAGGACGATAAAAACGGTGGAGTTATTTAAACCACCAGGTCAGCAGGGCGTCAAAGGGGGCATAGTAAAGCGGCTCTTTCTCCGGGCGCTTGAACTTATCCCAGTAGACAACCCTATGGGCCGGGGCAAACCAGTTTGGAACAACATAGTATCCGTACCATAAAACTCTGTCCAGGGCACGACAAGCTGTGGTTAATTCTTCCTGGCTGGTGGCGTAGATGATCTTGTCAACCAGGGCGTCCACCACCTCGCTCTTGACCCCGGCATAGTTGCGGGAACCATGCTGGTCTGCTGCGCCACTGCTCCACATATCGCGCTGCTCGTTGCCCGGAGATTGTGATTGGCCAAAGACATAGACAGTCATGTCATAGTCAAAGGTGCGCATATTGCGGATATAAAGGGCGACATCAATGGTGCGGTACGAGGCCTGAATCCCCAGTTTCTCGAGGTTGCGGGCATAGGGGGCCATGACCCTCTCAAAGGAGGGCGATGCCAGCATAATCTCGAAGATAAAGGGCTCGCCCTTGTCATTACGCAGTGCGCCATCAACATAGCGCCAGCCCGCCTGTTCAAGCAGGGCCTTGGCCTTGCGCAGGTTGCGGCGCACATCCCCCTTTTGGGCGGTTGACACCGGTGTTAAGGGGGTGGTGAAGACCTCCGGAGGCAACTGGTCCTTAAAGGGTAAAAGGAGGGCTCGTTCCTCTTGGGAGGGCAAGCCAGGGGCGGCATAGATGGAGTTGCTGAAATAGCTGTAGCTTTGCTCATATTGCCCGAAAAACAGGCTGTCGTTGGTCCAGCTGAAATCAAAGGCCAAGCCCAGGGCCTGGCGTACCCGCCGGTCAGCAAAGACAGGGCGCCTGCTATTAAAGACAAAGCCCTGCATGCCGGCATTACGCTTATGGTGCAGGTATTTTTTCTGGATGGCACCGCTGTTAAAATTGCCGCCAGTCATGTCTCGGGCCCATTGCTTGGCAATATTGACCTGCATGAAGTCAAAATCTCCAGCCTTAAAGGCCTCCACCGAGACGATCTGATCCTTGAAAAATTTAAAGGTGATGGTGTCGAAGTTGAACATCCCGCGCCGGGTCGGGTGGTCAATGGCCCAGTAGTCAGGATTGCGTTTAAAGGTGATACTCTTGCCGTTTGAAAAGGTGTCGACAATATACGGACCCGAGGCAATGGGCGGCACCAGACCCTTTTCATTAAAGGGATGCTGGCTGTAGAACTTCTTGGAGAACACCGGCAGCTCACAGGCAATCATATGAATTTCCCGACTGGCCCGGCCAAAGAAGAAACGAATCTGCCGAGGCGAAATGATCTCGGCATGGCTGATGTCCTGAAAATAGGAGGCAAAGAAGGGGTGGGCCTCACTGCCCTTTAAGGTCTCCAGCGAAAACTTAACGTCTTCGGCCGTAAGCGGCGTGCCGTCAGAGAAGCGGGCCCGGGGATCAAGGGTGAAGAGAATCGACTTTTTGTCCGGCGCCAGTTCGATGTTTTGGGCAAGCAGGCCGTACCTGGCAAATGTTTCATCCATACTGCTGATGGTCAAGGTCTCGAAGACCAACTCACTCATGCCGTCCGGGGCAACCCCCTTAAGGGTGTACGGATTGAATTTATCAAAACTCCCCAAGGCATGAAGGACAAGGTCGCCCCCCTTTTTGGCCTCAGGAGAGACATAGTCAAAATGTTTGAAGTCCGGCGGATATTTCAAGGCGCCATCAATAGAAACACCATGGGCGGCCTCGGCACCAACAGGGAGAACAAAGAAAGGGAGAAATACTGCAACGAGTATAAAGGTGCGAAATTTCATAGAGATAACACAAAAAGAGAAAGGAGTGCTGGAGGGGGAGGGTTGCGAGCTAGTTAAGACTCATGTCCTTGTTCTTATCATCGTGGTGACACTGAGAAGACATGCTTTGACTGATTAACAACAGGAGGCTGGCGAGGATATTGGTGACCACGGTCATTATATCGGCATCGCGACTGGAAAAGGAACCGGATGTTTTTTCGGCAAGCTCCATAACGCCAACCAGGACACCGTTGATATAAACCGGAATAGCAAGCAGCGAACCGACATCTTCGGAAATGGGCGCGGCCTGTTCAACCTCGTACTGATCAATAATCATTCCCTTGGCAAGATAGGCGGTTCGGCCATGGGAAAATACCCAGCCGATCAATCCTTTATCTATACCGAATTTCTGCTTTACCTTTCTGGTATTGGTCCCGGCCTGGAGGGCAAGGATAAGGTTATGGGCATGGCGATCAGCCAAAAACAAGGAGCAGGTCTTACACTCCATCTGCTCATTGATCATTTCGAGAATTTGGTTGAATACCCATGGATCATTTTGGCTATTTTGAACCAACAGCGAAGTATTTATTAAAAAAATCAATTCGTTACGGCTGAGCTTCCCCAAAAGTTTAGGGGGCAGGAGCTGGGCCAGAATTCCGTGACGCAGGGTGGAAGGTTCCACCGCCTTCATCTCCATGAGAACATCCCCAAGCTGCTTAGACTTGGGGGTGGTATCAGCCCACCTAAACAGACTTTCACGAAGCTGATCACCGGTAGCCTCACGCTGGGAAGGGCCGCAACTATTTTGATTTTGCTGGCGATGCAGGGCCTCTTTGATAACCTCTTGCGAAACAAGACCAAGCTCCTGGAGGATCTCGCCAAGCTTCTGCCACTTAACCTGGCCAGCCTGCATCTGGGCCGAGAGGTTGGCAATAATATTTTCCAGATAGGGATTACGGCCTTCACCGAAAAAGGCGATGAGGTATTGATCCATCCGGCCGAGATATTCGAGACGGGGCAGGATGATGTTTTCGTAAAAAGACACGGTCTCGCTTAGAATCTCTTCAAAAGACTCATAGACATGAATGCCTTCTTCCTTGAGCTTGTCACGGCCGATAAAATCGTAGGCCTCAAGAAACTCATTATGAAGATCATGAAGGCGGTTCATGTAATCGATATCAGCCATCTGGGCAACGAGATCGGCAGAGGCGACCATTCGGGCGACAACCCCTTGCTCTGCGGATGCAAAAACAGATAGGTCAGGTTTACCGCCAAAATCGGTAACCTCGATAATGAGCTCGACAAAGCTGATGAGATCTTGAGACTTGTTATGGCGGCTCAGATAGGTCCGGGCAACCTGCTTGCTGCGTTCGGTGTGGTCGAAGGTGTATTTACCACCAGCACCTTCGTCGTCATCCTTGTCTTTAATATAGCCAGAATCATGAAAGAGGCCGGCGCAGAGCAGGGCTTCCATGTTTTCCGGAGAAATGCGGGATTCAGGATTAAGCTTATTCCAGCCAGCGGCCATACGCAGGGCTGCCAGAGTGACATCTAGGGCATGTTGGTAGGTATGGTAGCCAACCTGACATGCTTGATAGTCAGGCCAAAACCCTTTGAACAGAGCAGAGACATCTTTAAACAACTGTTCTTGCGAGCCTATTGACTCGTACTCCTCGGTGAGAAAGTCGGAGATGAAGGCTAGTGTTCTCTGCTGAAGCTGGAGGCTGTTATCCATGAAATATGAGGAAAAGGGTGAGTAGGGTGGTCTTCTAGGTGATTTTACTATATTTTTTTTGTAAGAACAAATAGATTGAATAACTTCAAGAAATTGTCAAGGATAATGATTTCAAAGCCATAGAACAACTTCCACATATCGACAAAAAGTAGAAAATTACTGTTAACTATGGTAGATGTTGGCACCTAAAATATATCCTAAAACTGCCTATATTAAAAAACTCAGGGATATGGGACTGTTGTTACCTTTAACTACTTGAATTCCTGTTTTTTTCTATTCATAAAACTCAATTATTGCCTACAAAAAGGAGTTTCCGTCCATGGGAAAAACCATTGCTGAAAAAATATTTGATGCTCACCGGCGTGACAATCCATCCGGGGAAAACGTCGTTCTCGACCTTGATGTCGTCATGTGCCATGAGATCACCACTCCTATCGCCATTAATGATCTTGTTGAACGCGGCCTGGACAAGGTGTTTGATCCTACCAAAATCAAGGTTGTTATTGATCATGTTACCCCTTCCAAGGATTCAAAAACAGCCACCCAGGCCAAGATTCTACGCGACTGGGCCCACCGCCATAAG
>JBFFIS010000241.1:0-4616 GCA_041556375.1 Desulfurivibrionaceae bacterium
AGGTTGTGGAGTCAGCCATCAAGCTCGGTCTGGCCACCAATTGCCAGATCACCCGAAGAAACGTCTTTGCCCGCAAGAACTATTTCTACCCCGACCTGCCCAAGGGCTACCAGATCTCCCAGTTTGACCTGCCCATCTGTGAGCACGGCCATCTCGACATCGAGGTGGGTGGCAAGAGCCGCCGTATCGGCCTCACCCGTATCCATATGGAAGAGGATGCCGGCAAACTGATCCATGACGACCGCGAACCCCAGAGCTATGTCGACCTCAACCGGGCCTGCACGCCGCTCCTGGAAATCGTTTCTGAGCCCGATATCCGCTCCCCCCAGGAGGCCGCCGCCTATCTCAGAAAAATGCATGCCATTGTCACCTATCTTGATATCTGTGACGGCAACATGCAGGAGGGCAGCTTCCGCTGCGACGCCAACATCTCGCTCAGACCCGTTGGCCAGGAGGAATTTGGCACCCGCACCGAACTGAAGAACATGAACTCCTTCCGCAATGTTGAGAGGGCCCTGGAGTATGAGGTTCGGCGTCAACGCGACATCCTTCTTGACGGCGGCGCCATCGTCCAGCAGACCCTGCTCTGGGACCCGGACAAGCAGGCGACCAACGCCATGCGCGGCAAGGAAGAGGCTCACGACTACCGCTACTTCCCCGATCCCGACCTGGTGCCGGTGGTTATTGATGATGCTTGGATTGACCGGGTTAGAGAAAATCTCCCCGAGCTCCCAGATCAACGCTTAAGCCGCTTTATCGATGAACTCGGTCTCGGTGCCGAGGAAGCTGCCATTCTTACCGGCGAACGGGCCCTGGCTGACTATTTTGAGGCAGCCCTGGCCGACTATGATAACGCTAAAAAACTGGCCAACTGGATCATGACCGAGGTCATGCGGGAGATGAAGGGCGAGGAGGGCATGGATATCGCTGATTTCCCTGTCGCCTCTACCGACCTCGGCAAGCTCATGGCCATGATCGACAAGGGCACCATCAGCGGCAAGATCGCCAAGACCGTCTTTGAGGAGATGATTGCCAGCGGCAAGGATGCCGACACCATCGTTAAGGAAAAAAACCTGGTTCAGGTCAGCGATGAGGGCGCCATCCTCAAGATGGTCCAAGACATCCTCGCCGCCAACCCTGAACAGGTCCAGCAGTTCAAAGAGGGCAAGACCAAGGTCATGGGCTTCTTCGTCGGTCAGCTCATGAAGGTCAGCAAGGGTAAAGCCAATCCGCAGATGGCCAACAAGCTCTTTGGCCAGGAACTTAACAAGTAGGGCGAATATCGAAGTCTCGACAAGGAATGCGGAGGTGTACTCATTCAAAATTCCTTGTCGGTCATCCGTCGTTCTGCCGTTTGTTGTAAAAAAACTCCGCAACCAGCCACCCATGTCCGACCCCGACAACCACGGTCATCGCCAGCGCCTGCGCGCCAAATACCATGATCTCGGCATCAGCGCCCTCACCGATGACGAGGTCCTTGAGTTGCTGCTCACCCTTGGCACGCCGCGCAAAGGCTGCAAAGAAACGGCCCGGGCCCTCATGAAGGCCTGCGGCTCCCTGGCCGAGGTTCTGGAGTCCTCCCCTGACACATTGCAGCAGGTAAAAGGGGTGGGGCCGCAAAACAGCTTTGCCCTGGGTTTCATCCATGATGTTTCGCGGCGCTTCCTCAGCCAGCGCCTCATAAGCCGCAACTACCTGCACTCGTCAAAAGAGGTGGCCGACTACCTCAACCACGCCATGCGCCACCTGACCAAAGAGGTCTTTAAGGTTATCTATCTTGATGCAGGCTTTGCCATCATTGATACGGAAATCCTCTTTGAGGGCACCCTGGCCAGCAATACCATCTATCCCCGCGAGCTGGTCAAGGCCACCCTGGCCCGAGATGCAGCCGCCCTGGTTATTGCCCACAACCACCCCTCAGGCTCCTGCCAGCCCTCGGAGGCGGATATGGACCTGACCCGCACCCTGTTTCAGGCCTGCGCCCTCCTCGACATCCGCCTCCTTGACCATCTCATCATCGGCAGTGCCAGCAGGCCTTACAGCTTTGCCGACCATGGCCAGATGACGGCAATCGCCGCTGAATGGCAGGCCAGCAGATGAAGGAGGCCGGTCTCTACCTGCACATCCCCTTCTGCCGCTCCAAGTGCGGCTACTGCGCCTTCAACTCCGTCGCCGCCTGCCAGAGCGAGGCCGACGCCTATCTTGACCTGCTGGCCGAGGAAATCGCCACCTGGGCGGCCCTGCCCTGGAGCCGGAGCCAGACCTTCACCACCATCTTCATCGGCGGCGGCACCCCCACCCTGGCCTCAGCCGCCAAGCTTGCCGCCATCCTCAATCTCTGCCGGCGCCATTTCACCATTGCCGACCAGGCCGAGATCTCCATGGAGGCCAACCCCGACAGCATCGATGCAGACTCCCTCACCATTCTACGAGAGGCCGGGGTCAACCGGTTGAGCATCGGTGTGCAGTCATTTAATGACACCATTCTTAAAACCCTGAACCGGGCCCATACTGCCAACCAGGCAGTAGAGGCGGTCGCCACGGCCAGAAAAAGCGGCTTTAGTAATCTGAATCTTGATCTCATCTATGGCCTGCCCGGCCAGAGCCTGACGAATTGGCAGAATGACCTGGAACAAGCTCTCAGCCTGGGCCCGCAACACCTGGCCCTCTACGAGCTGACCGTAGAACCGGGCACGGCCTTTGCCCAGCGTCGGGAAAAAGCCAGACTGGCCCTGCCAGACGAAGACCTGGTGGCTGACATGGAAGAGAGCACCGCTGCCCTGCTGGCAGGGTGCCTGGAGCGCTATGAAATATCCAACTACGCCCAGCCCGGTTACCAGTGCCGCCACAATATTAACTACTGGCACAACGGCTCCTATCTCGGCATGGGCGCTGGTGCGGTTTCCTGCCTGGACGGTCTGCGGCTGACCAGCGAACCCAATCCCCAGCGCTTCATGGACCTCATCAGGGAGAAAAAAACCACCATCCGCCAGGCTGAAGGCCTCAGCCCCAAGGGCCGCTTTCGCGAATCGATGATTATGGGACTACGCCTCCTGGCCGGCATTGACCTGCCGGCCCTGGAGGCCCGTCTTCAGCTCAGAGCCCGAGAGGTCTACGGTAATCTCCTGACCGACCTTGAAGACGAGGGCCTGTTGCTTAGCGACAACAGCATGATTCGTCTGGCGCCAAACTACCTGGCCGTGGCCAACCAAATCCTGAGCAAACTGGTCTAACCTGACAAAAGAGCATTGGCTTTATTGCTTTTTTTCTTTTATCATACGAAAATAAAAGGGGCACAGGCTGGGCATTGAACTTTTTTTGATGGCCTCTTTATCTCAACACCCAAAACTCCACGAGCGCCCATGTTTGGTTTTTTCTCCAAGAAAAAAGAAGTAAAAGGCCTGATGAAGGAAGGTATGAGCCGGTCTCAGAAACGGGCCCGGATCCAGACCTACAAGTCCTACTATGAAGGCAAAATAAAAACCCTGGAAGACAAGAAGCTTTCCCCTCCCCTCCTGCTTCTGGCCTGCAAGGATGCCCCCTTTCAACCGGGAATCCTTGACTCGAAGAGTGCCCGCAACTCCTACATCAAAAAATGCCTTAAGTATTACAGGCAGCAGCTGGCCATTATTGAAAAAGAGGCCAAGCAACTCAAAATCTACTAACCCTCCATGAGTAAACCAAAACGCCTTTTCTCCTGCAGCCAGTGTGGTGCGTCCTTTGGCAAATGGGCCGGCCAATGCCCGGAATGCCAGGCTTGGGACACAATCAGCGAACAGGAGATCCAGCCTCAAGCCTTTACCGGCTACAGCGGCACCCTGCAAGCCGTCCAGGCCATGGGAGATATTGAGCTGGAATCGGCACCCCGTATTGCCACTGGCATGGCCGAGCTTGATCGAGTTCTCGGCGGCGGCCTGGTCCGGGGCTCCGTGGTGCTCATCGGCGGCGATCCCGGCGTTGGCAAGTCCACCGGCCTACTCCAGGTCTGCTGCCACCTCAGCGATAAACGCAAGGTTCTCTATGTCAGCGGCGAGGAGTCCCTGCAGCAGATCGCCATGCGCGCCAAACGCCTTGGCCTGCCTGATCAGCACCTTCTGCTGCTGGCTGAAACCCAGGTCGAGCAGATCTGCGCCATTGCCGAAAAAGAACGACCGGAGGTGATGGTTATTGATTCCATCCAGACCATGCAGAGCGCCCAGACGGCCTCTGCCCCTGGTTCGGTCTCCCAGGTCCGGGAATCTGCGGCCCGCCTGACCAGCTTCGCCAAGCAGAGCGGCATCGCCATCTTCCTCGTCGGTCATGTCACCAAGTCTGGCGATTTGGCCGGCCCCCGGGTTCTTGAACATATCATTGACGTGGTCTGTTATATCGAGGGCAACCTTGACAGCCGTTTTCGGATCATGCGGGCCGTAAAAAATCGTTTTGGCGCTGTCAATGAAATCGGTGTTTTTGCCATGACCGATACCGGCCTCAAGGAGATCAGCAACCCCTCTGCCATCTTTCTCTCTAGGGAACAAAAAGACATGGCAGGGTCGGCGGTCATGGTGGTCTGGGAAGGCAGCCGACCGCTGCTTGTCGAGATCCAGGCCCTGGTGGACGACTCCGCCGCCGAGCAT
>JBFFIS010000242.1:0-4614 GCA_041556375.1 Desulfurivibrionaceae bacterium
GACATGCGGTTGATCTGCGCCTTTAATCCGCCGGTCACCGGCCGTGAGACCCATGACAGCGACGGCTCCTATGAATTGGTGGAGGACTGAGAATGGCAAACCATACCGTTGAAAAAATAGGCGGCACCTCCATGAGCCAGTTCGGTGATGTTCTTGACAACATCCTGATCGGCGACCGCACCAAGGAAGAGCTTTACCAGCGCGTCATTGTCGTCTCGGCCTATGGCGGCATCACCAATGAGCTTCTTGAACATAAGAAGAACAGCAAGTCCGGGGTCTATTCGTTGTTTTCCAAGCACGATGACTCCTGGGCTTGGGGCGATGCCATCAGCCAGGTGGGCCAGAAGATGTGTGCCATCAATAAACAGTTTGAGCATCTCGGCCTCGATATCATGCAGGCCGACAGCTTTGTTAAACAGCGTATTGAAGGGGTGCGCAGCTGCCTGCTCGATCTGACCCGTCTCTGCTCCTTTGGCCATTTTCAGCTCGACGAGCACCTGCTCACTGTCCGCGAGATGCTGTCGGCCATTGGCGAGGCCCATAGCGCCCACAACTCCTATCTCATCCTCAAGCACCAGGGGGTCAATGCCCGCCTGGTGGATCTTTCCGGCTGGATGGAGACCGAACAGCTCTCTCTGGAAGAAAAGATTCTTAAGTATTTCAGTGATATAGACCTAAGCTGCGAGCTGCCCATTGTCACCGGCTACACCCAGTGCAAGGAAGGTATCATGAATACCTATGATCGGGGCTACACCGAGATCACCTTCAGCAAGATCGCCGTGCTCACCGAGGCCCGTGAAGGCATTATCCATAAGGAGTATCACCTGAGCAGCGGTGATCCCCTGATGATCGGCGAGGACAAGGTCGAGGTTATCGGCGACACCAATTATGATGTCGCGGACCAGCTTTCCGACCTGGGCATGGAGGCCATTCACCCTGGGGCGGCCCGCGGTATGCGCCGTACCGATGTGCCCCTGCGCATCAAAAATGTCTTTGAGCCCCATCACCCCGGCACCCTGATAACCAACTCCTACAAGAGCCCGGAGCCCAAGGTCGAGATTATTGCCGGCCGTAAAGGGGTTACCGGTATCGAGGTCTGGGACCAGGACATGGTGGGGCGCTGGGACCATGATGCCGAGCTGCTCAAACATTTCACCGACCGCAAGATTCGCTATCTGGCCAAGGATACCAACGCCAATACCCTCACCCATTATGTCGCCGCGCCCCTGGCCCGCATTAAGCAGCTCACCGATGCCATCAGGAAATCGTTTCCCGCTGCTGATATCATGGTAAAAAAGGTGGCCCTGGTCTCGGCAATAGGCTCTAATATGGCTGATACCTGGGTGCTGCCTACGGCAGTGCATGCCCTGGCCAATGCCGGCATCGAGATTCTCGGCCTGCATAAATGCATGCGCCAGGTGAATATCCAGTTTGTCGTGGAGGAGGACGATTTCCAGAAGGCCATCACCACCCTCCACCAAAACCTGATTGAGGACGGAAGACAGGGCGGCTGAACATGCTAGAGATCGCAGCACATTTTTATAGCAGCCACCAGGTGGCAGCCCTGATCGTAGCCGGGGTTGTCGCGGCCTGGCTGGCAGGGTCCCATATGCCGCTTGGGCGGGGCCTGCGGCACCGGCTGCCTATGGTTGTCGCCCTTGTTGATCTCTGTCTGGCGCCGCTGGCCCTCATCCTGCTCTTTACCTCCCTGCGCTCCTCTCTGAACCCCGACTGGCTGGCAGTCCGTGACACCTGGCTGCCCGGCCTCTTTTATCTCCTCCTCTGTCTGACCATAAGCTGGTGTGTGGCCCAGGGCGGCTATATTTTTGTCAGCCGCCGCTCGAGCGATGACCGCAGTTCCCACCCGCAACCTGTCCCCGGTCTGCTGCGCAGCCTGATCTACGGCACCTGCCTTATTGTCGGCGCCGCCGTTTTCTTCTGGCTCCAGGGCTACTCCTTGACCGGTATCTGGATCTCCACCGGCCTGCTTACCGCCCTGATCGGTTTTGCCCTCCAGCAGACCCTGGGTGATTTCTTTTCCGGCCTGGCCCTGGGCCTTGAGGGCTCCTTTCGGGTTGGTGATTGGCTGCAACTGGCCAACGGTATTGAGGGCCAGGTTGTTGACCTTAACTGGCGCGCCACCTGGTTACGCGGCTGGGACAACACCACTGAGGTTATCCCCAACGCCAAGCTGGCCGGCCAGGGCTTTAAAAATCTCCACGGCCAACACCACCGCTACCGGCCCTGGTATTATGTCAATATCCCGGCTGAGGTCGATCCCCGCTTTGCCAAGGAGCTGCTCCTGGAGGCGGTGCTGGGCTGTAAGACGGTGTTGAAAAACCCGGCCCCCATTGTCCGGCTGACCAATGCCTCCACCCTGCCCTACACCTATATGGTCTGGGTCTCCTTTGCCAACTACCCGGCCATGTTCCGCGGCCGGGAGGAGGTCTACCGGGAAATCCACTATGCCCTGCAGCGGGCCGGCGTCACACCCTCGGCCGCTATCAATGAATGGCATACCAGAAAAGCCACTATCCCCACGGCCGAGCCGCCGACCATCCAGCTGGCCTTGCGCAGTCTTGATATTTTTTCCAGCCTGGAAGATGACGAGATTGACCATATTGCCCAGGCCAGTCATCAGGTGCGCTATGATGCCGGCAGTGCCATTTTGCTGGAAGGTGATTGTCGTGACGCCCTGGATATCGTCGCCAGCGGCATTGTCGACTCCCTGGTGGAGCTGCCCAGCGGTGAGCTCCTGAAGACCGGGGAATTCTCCGCCGGTAATTATTTCGGCCTGATCACCATGTTTACCGATCACCCCTCCGTCTTCAGCTATACCGCCCAGACCGATGTCAGTCTGATCAGAATTGATCTCGACTGCATTCAGGATGTCCTGCAAGGCAGCCATCCGGATCTGGTCGATCGCTATGCCGTGATCATCAAACAACGGCTCGATGAGGCCGAACTCTTGCGGCTCCCCTATAACCAGACGGTAAGCCCGCCGGCCACCCTGCAGCAGGTCAAGCAACTGGTGAGAAAATTCATCAAGAGTGGCAAATCATGAAGGACCTCGTTGATTTTGATCGGTGCCACCTCTGGCATCCCTATACCTCGATGATCAACCCCCTGCCGGTCTATGAGGTCGAGTCGGCCTCCGGCGTCCGCCTGCGCCTGGCTGACGGCCGGGAGCTCATTGACGGCATGTCGTCGTGGTGGGCCGCCATCCATGGCTATAACCATCCGCTGTTGAACGCCGCCGTTGAAGGGCAGCTCCATAAAATGGCCCATGTCATGTTCGGCGGTATCACCCATCGGCCCGCCGTGGAGCTGGCCGAAACCCTGATCAACCTCACCCCCGCCCCCCTGGAGCGCGTCTTTTTGGCCGATTCCGGTTCGGTGTCGGTGGAGGTGGCCATCAAGATGGCCTTCCAGTACTGGCAGGCCCGGGGCCAGGCCGCTAAAAACCGCCTGCTCACGGTGCGCGGCGGCTACCATGGCGATACCTTCGGGGCCATGGCCGTCTGCGATCCGGTAAACGGCATGCACCATATCTTTCAGGGTGTCCTGCCCCAGCATCTCTTCGCCCCCCGGCCGACCTGCCGCTTTGATCAGCCCTGGGACGAGGCTGATCTGGCCGAATTCACCGCCCTTATTGACCAGCACCATGGTGAGCTGGCCGCGGTGATCATGGAGCCGGTGGTCCAGGGCGCCGGCGGCATGCATTTCTACCACCCCCGCTATCTGGCCGGCGTCCGCGAACTCTGCGACAGGTATAATGTCCTGCTCATCCTCGATGAGATCGCCACCGGTTTCGGCCGTTCCGGCACCCTGTTCGGCTGCGACCATGCCGCTGTCAGTCCCGACATCATGTGCCTCGGCAAGGCCCTGACCGGCGGCTACATGACCCTGGCCGCCACTCTGGCCACGGCCGAGGTGGCAGATACCATTTCCAGCGGCGATCCCGGCCTCTTCATGCACGGCCCCACTTTCATGGCCAACCCCCTGGCCTGCGCGGTGGCCTCTGCCTCCCTGCAGTTGCTGCAAAGCACGGCCTGGCAGCAAACGGTGCGCGGCATAGAGGCCATCCTCAACGAGGGCCTGGCCCCCTGCCGCGACAACCCGGCCGTGGCCGATGTCCGGGTGCTTGGCGCCATTGGGGTCGTCGAGATGAGGCACCCGGTGGATGTGGCCGTCATCCAGGAGCAGTTCGTAGCGCGCGGCGTCTGGATTCGCCCCTTTGGCCGCCTGGTCTATATCATGCCGCCCTATATTATCAGCGCCGCTGATCTGCGCCAGCTCTGCACCGCGCTGGTGGAGGTGTTGGCTGCCCCCTAGGCATGCCGCAAGAGCGACCGAGTTATGGCTGATAAAATCGTTGTCAATAATCTCTATAAGATCTTCGGCAATGCCCCCCAGGAGGCCATGCGCCTCCTGGAGCAGGGGGTGCACAAGGATGAGATCTTTCAGGCCACCGGCCAGACCGTCGGCGTCTGTGATGCCAGCTTTCGGGTCCAGGATGGCGAGATCTTCGTCATCATGGGACTGTCCGGCTCCGGCAAATCGACCCTGGTCCGTCTCCTTAACCGCCTGACTGAGCCAACGGCCGGCCAGATC
>JBFFIS010000243.1:0-4598 GCA_041556375.1 Desulfurivibrionaceae bacterium
ACACAACCCAGAGCCAACCTCCAACCCCTGATGAGGCCTGCCCATTGCCCCGACTCATTGATACCACCCTGCGCGAAGGTGAACAGACTGCCGGTCTCCATCTCACCCCTGCTGCCAAGAGAGATATCTTTACCGGCCTAACCCGAACCGGAGTGGATGAAATTGAACTGGGGGTGGCCACCTCTGCCAACAGCGACCTGCCAGGGCTCTGCAGTTTTGCCAAGGCCCATTTTCCCAGACAGTCCTTCTCGCTGTGGTGCCGGTGCCGCCAGGAGGATATTCGTTTTGCCGCCAGCCTCAGGCCAGCCGTGCTCTCCCTGTCCATTCCGGCCTCTGATCTTCACCTCGAAAAAAAGCTTGGCAAGAACCGGGCCTGGGCCCTGGCTACGGCGACAGAGGCGATTCGCCTGGGCCGCTCACTGGGGATTAACAAGATTGCCTTGGGCCTGGAGGATGGCAGCCGGGCCGACCCGGCTTTCCTCGCCGAAGTCGCCACTGCAGCCAAAGAGGCAGGGGCCTTCCGCATTCGCCTGGCCGACACGGTGGGCATTGCCGACCCAGCCCTCATTGCCGAACTCGTGCAGGTGCTGGACAACCACGGTCTGGAGGTGGCAGTGCATTGCCATAATGATTTCGGCATGGCCACGGCCAACACCATTCACGCCTTTAGGGCCGGTGCCCTCTGGGGAGACGTAACCATCCTCGGTCTGGGAGAGAGGGCCGGCAACAGCAGGCTGGAAGAGGTCATGGCCTATCTCGCCCTGCAGAAAGGCGAAGAGAAATATAAGGTGGCAGAAGTCGTTAAGCTCTGTCGGCAGGTGGCTGTCGATAGCGGCCGCCTGATCCCCAGCCATCAGCCCCTGCTGGGCGCCGCTATCTTTGCCTGCCAGTCAGGTATCCATCAGCAGGGTCTGTTGGCCGACCCCGCCACCTATGAGCCCTTTGCCCCGGAACTGGTGGGCACGAAGAGAAAACTTCTGATGGCAACAGGCAGCGGCCGCCATGGCCTGGCCGCCACTCTGGAGCGCCTGGGACTGCCCAGGCTTGACGATGGTGATCTCCATCATCTCTGGCAGCGTATGCGGGCAAAGGCCAGCGCCCTGCGGCGGCCCCTCCGTGACCAGGAGCTCTACCAGCTCGCCTTGGATAAAGGGGTAGTATAAGTTTTTCTGTGCCACTCATGCCTTTTGTCCCCTTTTACTTGTCTAAAAAGGACCCCAAAAAAACGAATCCGCCGGTTAATACAGCTTCCGAAAGGCCGAGGCCTTGATCACCGCCACCACCTCGGCGCCCTTCTTGATACCGAGTTCCCGGACCGATTCCGGCACAATCTGGGAAATAAGGTGACCGCCATCAAAGGCGAGATCGACACCGATCCTGTTGCCGTCGCCAAAGACATCGCTGACCCGGCAGGGCAGGAGATTGCGGGCACTGGTGGCCTCTGGGTGCTTCTTAAAGAGGGTGACATCCTTGGCGCCGAGCTCAAAAAGGTTATCGCCACTGCCACCCGGTTCAGCCAGGATCAGCTCGGTGTTGCCCCACTGATAAGACCACAGATCGCCAAGGGGCTGGGGAGAGCTTAAGTTCAGAAGATTGGCATAGCCCCGGCTGCCAGACACCAGATGGCGACGGGCCAAATCCTCAACAGCCAGGCGCTGCTCCACCCTGCCCTGGTCAAAGACTAAGACCTCATCGGTCATCAGCCGTATCTCCTCCAGGGAGTGGCTGATAAAGAGAAGGGGGATCTCAAACTGCTCAAGCACCTTGCGCAGGTAGGGGATGATCTGAAATTTCAACTCCTGATCAAGGCCGCTCAACGGTTCATCCATCAGAATGAGGCGGGGACAGGCAAGCACCGTGCGCCCCAGGGCAACGCGTTGCCTCTCGCCGCCGGAAAGCCTGTTGACGCCACGATCCAGCAGATGCTCAAGATTAAGGGCCTCGGTGATCGCGGCCGGGGTGATCCGGCGCTCTTGAGCCGGGGTGCGCTGCCAGCCAAACATCAGGTTGCGCCGGACATTCATGTGGGGAAAGAGGTGGGAATGCTGAAAGACCACACCGACCCGGCGCTGCTGAGGCGCCAAGCTTATGCCTTTTTCGCTGTCAAAAAGGGTCAGACCGTCAAGGGTGATCCGGCCCCTGTCCGGTGTAAGCAGTCCGGCCAGGATGTGCATAAGGGTGGACTTGCCGCTGCCTGAAGGTCCGAAGATGCCGCATTTAGTACCGGCCAGACTGAAGGCCACCTGCAGGGAAAAATCGCCTATTTTCTTGTCGACATCTACCTCGAGCTCCACGCCTCTACCTCTGCCGAAATGAACGGCTTGATGCCTCGCTGATCAGCAAAACAATAAAAGAAAGGCCGATGGAGACCAGGCAAAGCGATAGGGCCATACTGTCGCCCCCCGGGGTGTTGGTATATTCATAGATAGCCAGGGGAATGGTCTGGGTGACCCCTGGGATATTACCGGCCAGAATAATGGTGGCCCCGAATTCACCGAGACTTCTGGCAAACATCAGGGTCATGCCGGCGACGATGACCCGGCCGCAGAGAGGCAGGATAATGGTGGCCATACTGTCCCACCATTTTGCCCCCAGGGTGCGGGCCGCCTGCAGATACTCTTCATCAATGGCCTCCATACCGATCCTGATGGAGCGCACCAAGAGGGGGAAACCGACAACGCTTGAGGCAATAACCGCCCCCTTCAGGGTGAAGATGATCCGCAGGTCAAAAAAGCTGAGTGCCGGCCCCAGGGCCCCGGACTGGCCAAAGAGCAGGAGAAGCAGATAGCCGATCACCACCGGCGGCAGGACCAGGGGCAGATTAACCACCCCCTCAAGCAGGGCCCGACCGGGAATCCGCGAGAAGACCAGGACATAGGCGACGCCAATGCCAAAGGGCAGGGAGAGCAGGGTACCGGCCGTGGCCACCTTGAGCGACAGGACAATGGCCTGGATATCCTGGGGACTCAGAGATAGCATCTTAGGGCCTCGCCTCTGCGGCTGGACGCCCTGCGGCCTCAAAACCGTAGCGCCTGAGGATCTGGCTGGCCGCCGGACTTTTGAGGTAGGCAAAAAAGGTCTGGGCCCCTCTGTTGTTGGCACCGCTCGGGGTGAGGCCCATGGGATAGGCTATGGCGTCATGGAGGTCGGCTTCAACGGTGAAAAGTATGGAGGCCTCCCTGGCCAGCAAGGCGTCGCTGCGGTAGACAAAGGCGCCTTCGACCTCGCCGCGCTCGGCGTAGATCAAGGCCTGCCGGACATCCTTGGCCATAACCAGCCTATGCTCACGGGCCATGGTGGCATAGACCCCGGCCGCCATCATGGCCTGGGCGGCATAATGGCCGGCCGGCACACTCCTGGGGCTGCCAATGGCGATGCGCTCCAGGGAAATAAGGTCGCTCAAGCCGCGAGCCTTGGCCGCGCCCCGGCCGACAAAAACCAGACCATTATAGGCAATGACAGACACCGTCTGGGGCGCGATCTTTTTTTTCTTAACGAGATAGTCCATCCATTTTTGGTTGGCAGAGATATAGAGGTCAACAGGCGCACCTTGAGCGATCTGTTTGGCCAGGGAGCCTGACGAGGCAAAGTTGGGCTGCACAATAATACCAGGATGTGCCTGGCGAAAGGTGTTGACCAGCTCCTTGATGGCATCGCTCATACTGGCGGCCGCTGACAGCCGCACCTCAGCGGCCCAGGCGGGGAGCGCCGCCAACAGCAGGCTCAGGAGCAGACCAAAAACAATACAGCCTTTTGCCGGCACCACGAACTTGCTTATTTTCTTTGGCCCTGCCACTCTTGCCACCTCTTGCTTTCCTGTTCCATAAAGCGATTAAAGCGTTGATACATCTCCCAGAAATATTCGAGCAGCTCTTCACCGCTCAGGGTCAAGCAGGCCCCGCCGCCGCCTGCCCCGCCCCGGCTGGTTTTGACCACCGCCTGACCGGCCTGGCTCTGCATGGATTTGATCAGGTCCCAGGCATGCTTGTAGGACATGTCCATGGACTGGGCCGCCTTGCTGATCGAGCCATGCTCCTTGATGCGCTCAAGGAGCACAGCGCGGCCGTAGCCGATAAAGGTACCATGCTCGCCTTCAAGCCAGATCCTGCCGCGCCAGCCGGGCTGCCCCTGCCGTTCTTTGTTCTTCTTTCCATGTGATGCCATGAGCGTTATATACAGCAAAACATATCGGCCATGCAAAAAAATTCGGCCTAGCCCGAGAACTCCGGTGAAACTGCCCGGGCAAAATCCGGCCTTTCCAGGTTGAATTTTTTAATCCTGTAACCGATCTGACGCTGGGTCAGGCCAAGTTCGCGGGCAGCCCGGGCCTGAACCCAACCGTTGCGACGCAGGGCCGCTTCGATCTCCTGGCGCTCCATATCGCGCAACGAACTGGGGGACAAGGGCCGAGGAAACGATGCCCCCGAGCCGGCAGGCACAGACTCGACCCGGTCAGACGATCTGTTGAGACCGGGAACCCGGCCCATATGCTCGTGGAGATCGACGGGCCTGATTACCGGATCATCGGCCAGGATAACCAGGCGCTCAATGAGGTTCTGGAGTTCACGGACATTGCCGGGCCAGGAGTAGGCCACCAA
>JBFFIS010000244.1:0-4596 GCA_041556375.1 Desulfurivibrionaceae bacterium
ACCTTCAGGACTTTTACACCCATTTTATAAAGGTCAGCCTCTTTTTTTATGGGGCTCTCCTGCTCCTGCTGCTACCGGCCTCCTTTTATTTCGGGCGTCAACGCCTTCTCAAACTGCAGTCGGAAGAGACCAGCCAGCGATATGAGTTTATCGTCAACAAATCCCAGGACATGATGACCCTGATAGACCAGGACTATCGCTATCTGGCGGTAAACGATGCCTTTTGCGACCTGCTTAACAAAAGACGCACGGAGATTCTGGGCCGCACCGTTGCCGAGGTATGGGGCGAAAAGGTCTTCAATGAGCTCATCAAGACCTACCTTGACATGTGTCTGGCCGGCAGCTTGACGTCTTACTCCACCTGGATTGCCACCCCTACCGTTGACAACCGCTTTTATGACATCACCCTGTCGCCCTTCAAAGATCAAGGCCAAGATACCTATTATGGCGTCGTCGTCTCCCGCGATATTACCTCCCGCAAACGGGCGGAAGAAAAACTACGCGACGTCAAAAATATATGGGAAGAAACCTTTGACGCCGTACCTGATCTTATCGCTATTATCGACTGCAACTACAAGATCCAACAGGTCAACAGGGCAATGGCCCAGGCCCTGGGCCTAGCGGCCGATCAATGCCTGGGCCAGACCTGCTACGAGGCAGTCCACTGCCTGGCCGAACCCATGGGCCATTGCCCCCACACCATGCTGCTAGCCGATGGCCAGCAGCATGAAGTTGAGGTGTTTGAAGAAAGGCTGGGCGGCGAGTTTTTAGTCACCGTTTCCCCCCTCCATGATAGCCAGGGCAAGCTCACAGGCAGCGTCCATGTGGCCCGCGACATCACGGCGCGCAAACGCTCCCTGAGACAAATCGAAAGACTCGCCGTTCTCAAGGAAACACTGCTCAGAGAGGGAGATCTACAGGGAAAAATGCAGCACATTACAGACGGTGTTCTGGAAATGTTTGGGGCTGATTTTTGCCGGATATGGCTCATTGCCCCGGGCGACCGCTGCCAAGCAGGCTGTTTCCATGCCGAGACCAAAAGCGGCCCCCATGTCTGCCGCTCTCGTGAGCGCTGTCTCCATCTGGTGGCCAGTTCCGGGCGCTACACCCATTTAGACGGCAAGGGCCACGCCCGGGTGCCCTTTGGCTGTTACAAGATCGGCCGCATCGCCTCAGAGGAGGACAGCAGCTTTCTCACCAATGACGTCTGCCATGACCCCCGGGTCCACGATCATGCCTGGGCCAAGGAGCTTGGCCTCCAGGCCTTTGCCGGCTACCGCCTCCTCTCCAAAGAGGGTAAACCCCTGGGAGTCTTGGCCGTCTTCAGCACACGCACCATCAGTCCTGAAGAGGAAACCCTGCTGGCGAGCATTGCCAACACCACCTCCCAGGTCATCCGTGTTCAACAGTCAGAGGACAAGCTCCTTGAGGCCCATGACCGGATGCAGACCATTCTCGACAACGTCGACGCCATGATCTACATCACCGACATAGAGACCTATGAGATTCTGATGATTAACCAGTATGGCCGCGACATCTTTGGGGCAGTTGAGGGCCAAAAATGCTGGCAGGCCTTACAGAAAGGACAAGATGGCCCCTGTCATTTCTTTAAGGCCAACGGTCTCTCCCTGCCTGATGCCGACGATTTTCACCCCAAGGTCTGGGAGGTACAAAACACCATTAACGGCAACTGGTACGAGATTCACGACAACCGCATCAGCTGGATCGACGGCCGCTGGGTTCGCCTGCAGGTGGCAACCGATGTCAGTGAGCGCAAGGCAACCGAGGAAAAACTCCATGAGTATGCCTCGATACAGAAAACTCTGCTGCGGGAGGTCAACCACCGGGTCAAAAATAACCTGGCCGCCATCATTGCCATGCTGCACATGGAGGAAAGCCGCGTTGCCGGTAAAGATAACGTCAACTACGGTGAGTCCATCCAAGATCTGGTGGCCCGCATCCACGGCCTGGCCATGGTCCACACCCTGCTCACCGCCAGTGAGTGGCTGCCCCTGAAAATAAGCTATCTCTGTGAAGAGGTGGCAAAAGGTGCCCTCCATGGCCTGCCCCGCGGCAAGGAGATCGAGGTGGCGGTCGAGGATACTTCGACCTTAATCGGCTCCAGCCAGGCCCACCACCTGGCCCTGGTGATCAACGAACTGACCACCAACACCTTGAAGTACAGTCTCAAAAACCGCGACAAGGCCCGCATTGACATTGCTATTAACGGACAGGAGGATGATCTGATCACTATCGTCTTCCAGGATGATGGCCCGGGCTACCCCGCAGACATCTGCGACGGCGATATGAGCCGCGCCAGTACTGGCATGAAGATTATTGAGGGGATTATCCGCTCCTCTCTACAGGGCACGGTCCATTTCGGCAGCGACAACGGGGCAGTCACCCGGTTCACCTTCAAAAACGAGCTTGATAATGAGATGTAAGGGGGAATATGAACGATAATGAAACGATCCGGGTTTTGGTTGCCGAGGATGATTTTCTGGTCAAGGCCGAGGTGGTGCGCATCCTGAGCACCAAAAGCTATGAAATAGTTGGACTGGCCAGCTCCGGTCGCGAGGCCCTGGAGATGACCGCCAGCCTGAAACCGGATGTCATCCTGATGGACATCAAAATGCCTGAGCTTAACGGCCTGGAGGCCACCCGGCAGATCCAGGAAAAATGGCCAACACCGGTGGTCATTCTCACCGCCCACGAATCTCGAGATCTGGTAGATGAAGCCAGCAAGGTCGGTGCCGGAGCCTATCTCACCAAACCGCTGCGGCCAGAAGAGCTCGAGCGCGCTCTCACCATTGCCATGGCCCGCCATAATGATCTCATGCAGCTTCGAAGTCTCAACCACACCCTTGAGGCCAAAAACAGCGAACTGGCAAGCGCCTTGGCCGAGATAAAAACCCTGCGCGACATTTTGCCCATCTGCTCGTTTTGTAAAAAAATCCGCGACGACCAAGGCTACTGGAACCAGGTTGAGCAGTATATCAGCGACCACACCGGCACAAAATTCAGCCACGGCATCTGTGACGACTGTATGGCGGAGCATTATCCAGAGTTTGGCAATGCAAAAAGTAAAAAAGGTAAGGACGAATGAAGGTGCTTCTGGTTGAAGACGATTTTTTCGCCAGAAAAATGCTCCTGGATCTCCTGGAGCCCCATGGCGATATCGATGTTGCCGTCAACGGTGTTGAGGCCCTCCAAGCCTTCCAGGAGGCACTCACCACCAACGAACCCTACGACCTGATCTGCCTGGATATCATGATGCCCAAAATGGATGGTCAGCTCACTCTCAAAAAAATACGCCAGATTGAGGAAAGGGCAGGTTTGCACCACCATCAGTTCTGCAAAATATTCATGACCACCGCCCTCAGTGACCGGGACAATGTTTTTCAGGCTGCCCTCGCCCACTGTGATGCCTACCTTGTCAAACCGATCAACAAGGCCAAACTTGAGAGCGAACTCACAGAGCACGGCCTGATAAGTTCTTAGACCTGCCCCCCTTCCTTTTTGCCCGGCAGGCATGGGCAATCATCTCCTTTGAAGCCAAAGCCTTGAACGACCACAGGCAAAGAGAGTCTTGTCAAAGATCGTTACCAAGAGTAAGTAACTCTTGAAACGACAACTCAGCATACCTCAACCTAAATCAGCATGAATATAGAGCAGATACTTAAACAATTTTGCCAGGCTCGCTCGGGCGTCTTTCCCAAGGCCGCCCTGCAGACAGCGGTGGCCAAGAAAAAAGAAATTACCCCCCATCTCCTGAGGATTCTTACCGAGGCCAGCCAGGATATCGACTCGCTGGCCCGCCAGAAAAACGATAACGGCTTTCTCTACGCCATGTTTCTCCTGGCCCAGTTTCGCGAGAAAGAGGCCCTTGCCCCCCTGCTGGCTTTTTTCTCAACACCCGGGCAGACCGCCATTAGCCTCACCGGAGACGTGGTAACCGAGAGCCTGGGCCAGCTCCTGGCCGGAGTGAGCGGCGGCGAAATCGCGCCGATACAGGAGATGATTGAAAACAGCGATATTGATCCCTTTGTCAGAGGGGCCGGACTTGAGGCCTTGCTCTGCCTGGTGGCCTGGGGCGAGACAAGCCCCCGGGCGGTCATGAGCTATTTAGAAGAACTCCTGACCGGCACACTGGAACGGCAGCCCTCCCATATCTGGAACTATCTGGCCGAGGCCGTCTGCCGCCTCTGTGGCCCGGAGGTTAAGGAACCACTGAAGAAGGCCTATGACCAAGGGCTGATCAGCCCTCTCTACATGAACTGGGATGAAGCCGACAAGATGCTTAACCGACCGATGAAGGACAACCGGGCAGATCTTGAAAACGATGCCGGCCTGCGCCCCATCACCAATGTCATCGCCGAAATGGAGTCCTGGGCCTGTTTTCGCCCCCAGGATCAGCGCCTCCATCCCCAGGGTCCGGGTCAAACCGCTGTTAGCAACCAGAAGATTGGCCGCAATGAGCCCTGCCCCTGCGGCAGCGGCAAGAAGTACAAGAAATGCTGCTAATATCCTTGCCACTCAGAAGATTGTGAGGCCAGAGTAAAGTGCCAGAGTAATCCAGCAAGACGGCTATTCACT
>JBFFIS010000245.1:0-4591 GCA_041556375.1 Desulfurivibrionaceae bacterium
CTGTGTTATTTCCTTCCGGGACGCCACGGCACTTATGAAAACTGAACCAGAGACAGGTGCTGAGAAGCCTGGGGGGACTGATCTTTCTGCTTGAGCCGTTCAACATGATCAAAATAGGTGTACATAATGGCAAACACCCAGATCAAAATGGCAAACATCAGATAAAACCGCAACACCCGGTCCCAGGGC
The DNA here is from genome assembly GCA_041556375.1 of Desulfurivibrionaceae bacterium. Lineage (GTDB taxonomy): Bacteria > Desulfobacterota > Desulfobulbia > Desulfobulbales > SURF-16 > BM506. The sequence goes on from JBFFIS010000245.1 coordinate 190, forward strand.
AGACGTTCACCGACAATTTTCTGCATCACCGAAACAACGATCAGGGTAAAAGCCACCGCCACCGAGGCCAGGGTCAGGATATTGGTTGCCGTGGCAATGATAGTCTGACCAATATCCCCAGGGATATAGCGAACATTGATCAGCATGAGAAAACAGTAGAAAAGGATCAGAAACGCTAAACTTATTTTGTCTTTAGTATTCATTTTTTCTTCATTACGAGGTATCTTTCACAGCTTAAAAGTAAAGGAGAACGCCTCCTTTTAACCATAAATGATGTAACACCTTTCCCCCACTTTCTAAATAAAAAACACCATGCCAACCCTGCAAGCCATCCATTTCCCCGAAACAACGCTATCCCCCCGAGACGTTATGGCCCAGTTGCTGCTTTTTGACACCATCAGCACCCTCATCCCAACGCCTCTAGACATAGAACAAGACGCTCTTTGCCCAGCCTATGACGCCGTCCCTCTAGGTGATGATGCCGTCCGTTTCGGCCAACTCCTCGACGAGCTCAAGGGCAATGAAGCCGCCTTCTATCAGGGCCAGATGTCAAACATGGCTTTGGAGTATCTGGAGACACGTGACGACGATACCGTTCGTGGCATTATTGGCTCGCTGCAGGGTGAAAAGACCAGCGCAGCCGGTGACAGCAAGAACAATGAAAAGATCTGGCAGGCCAGACTTCTGTTAAAACTTGCCGAGATTTTACGCCGTGAAGAGCAGGAGGTTCAAGGGAGCCTGCAGCGGATTAAAGATGCCCAGAAAGAAATGCTTGGCGACCTCAAGGGTGAAGATGAGTTTCAGGACCTCTTCCATGCCCTGTCGGATGCCCTGCCAAACCAGACACCGGTCCGCATTGAGTCTCTGATCAAGGGGTGGGGCCAACTTTTCACGGCTGGAAAGGAGCATTTTTCCATCCTCCACTGCTTCAGCCCTGAGGCCGCTGAACCCTTTATGGAAATCTCCGAATCCATGACCGGGAAACGCCCCATACGCTTGCTGCGACTCCCCCTGCCTGATTGCGGTAATGCCCCTGGCGAATTCATGCCAAAAAGAGAGGCATGGCTGGAGAAGAACAAATCCTGGCTCGCGGAACTCAAAACAGCCCTTTTAACCATTATAGAGAAAGGGGCCGAGGCCGCAGATCTAGCAGCACTCACCCAACTTGCCGCCAGGTGGACCAGCCAAGTGGACCAGGCCGAGCTTTGGCCGCCCATGCAGCCAGGAAAAGACTGCGGCCCACCAGCCCTGGAACTGTATCTCTTAGGGGCTGAAGCCAAGCCGCTTACGGCAAAACTCTGTAACACCACGAGCCAGGAGAACCATGGCCAATATTCACTTCTTGCGGTGATTTCCAGCCGTCCTAACTCATGCAACTAGACGATAGCCTCACCTTCGACCTCAGGGAGGAGACCAGGGAGATCTTTGCCGCTGACGGCCTGCTGGCCAGTGCCCTCGATGGTTTTGAATCCCGTCCGGGTCAAGGAGAGATGGCCCAGGCCATTGCCAACATCCTCCATGAGGATGACCCATGGGGGCAAAACCCGGAACTTGGCAAGAAGCTCGCCATTGAGGCTGAAACCGGTATTGGTAAGACCCTGGCCTATCTCATCCCGGCGGTACTCAGTGGCCAGAAGATTGTCATTTCCACAAGCACCATCAATCTCCAGGAACAGATTTTAAATAAAGAGATCCCCTTTATTAAAAAGCATATTGACCCAAGCCTTGAGGCCTTATGCATAAAGGGAAGACAAAATTATCTCTGCATCTACCGCTACCACCAGCTCGTGGCAAGCCCGCAGATGCGCCTCTTTCGCAACCTGCCCATGGAAGATCTTGAACAATGGGCCGACGAAACCACCTATGGTGACCGGGGTGAGCTTGACTGGTTGCCGGATCATTCACCACTCTGGCGGGAAATCTCCGCCTCGACTAATCAATGTTTAGGCGGCAGTTGTCCTGACTTCAGCCGCTGTTTTGTCACCCGCATCCGCAAAGAGGCCGGTGCCGCCCGGGTGCTCATTGTCAATCACCACCTCTTCTTTTCGGACTTGGCCCTCAGACGTTTTGGCTTTGGCGAGGTCCTGCCGCGCTACGAGTCCGTTATCTTTGATGAGGCGCACCATATTGAGAATGTGGCGACCCGCTATTTCGGCATCACCCTGAGCCATTATCAGATTATGGACCTGGTCCAGGATATCGAACGTCAGGCCCAGGAATCCATCGGCGACAAGGAGCAGGAAAAAGCCATGGTCATCAGCCGTTCCCTGGCGGAACAGACCACGCGCTTTGCCACCATTTTTCCTTTCGAGAAAGGCCGTTTCCCCCTCACGGATTTTATTGATAATAATTTTGAGATCTGGCAGCGGGAGGTGGACATCCTGGGCTCACGCCTTGACACCCTGGCCGATCAGCTTGAAATTGTCTCCCTGCGTTTTGAGTCCTGGGGAGCCTTTACCAAGCGGGTTATGGATATCCGCTCAGCCCTCAAACAGTTTACCATCAAACCCGATGATTCTTATGTTTACTGGTATGAGCGCAAGGCTAAGACCGTGGCCTTAACGGCATCGCCCATTGATATTGCCCGGGACCTCAACCAATCCTTTTATAATGAGGTCAAATCGGTCATTTTCACCTCGGCAACCCTCACCACGGCCGGAAATTTCAAATACTTCTTTGGCCGTCTGGGGTTGGACGAGCAGACAGAAACCTTAACCCTGCCCACGCCGTTTGATTACGAGAACCGCACCAAACTCTATCTCCCCCCCCACGGTTTCCCCGTACCATCCGACCGCGGATTTTTTCAGGCCGCCCAGCAGGAGATCACCGCCATCCTCATGGCTTCACAGGGAAGAGCCCTGGTGCTCTTCACCTCCATCAAGGCCATGGAATATATGTATAAATCATTAAGTAACCATCTGCCCTTTCCCGTTTTCATGCAGGGTGAGGCCTCAAAGCATAAACTCCTTGAGGCCTTCCGGGACGAAACCCATTCGGTGCTCCTTGCTGTATCATCCTTCTGGGAGGGAGTCGATGTGCAGGGTGAAACCTTGTCCACCGTAATTATCGACAAATTACCCTTTGAGGTACCTTCAGATCCGGTGATCAACGCCCGTATTGAAAAGATGAAACGCGAGGGGCAAAACCCCTTCTTTGATTTCCAGGTTCCCCGGGCCATTCTCACCCTGCGCCAGGGCTTGGGTCGCCTCATGCGGAGTTCAACCGATCGGGGGGTACTGGCCATCCTTGATGGTCGTTTGACCAGCAAGTCATATGGCAAGATTTTCCTCAAATCAATTCCGGCCTCACCTGTTATCCGCACCATTGATGAAATCCATGCGTTTTTTGAGGAAGAATAAGACAGGTTGACGCTTTAGCGTTTGTGGAATAGAGAATTATTGTACTTCGTTTGAGATTACCCACCGCTTTCAAACGAGCTTCAGTTGAAAAGAACAAGGACATCACCGTGGATAAAGAAACACTCTTAGCGCGCCTGCAACCCGAAATCGAAATGGTTAATGAGACCATGGCGCGGGAATTCAGCTCAATTCAATCAACCCTCCTCTCTGAAGTTGTCCATTACGGCGTTATGGGCGGTGGTAAGCGTATCCGCCCCCTACTGACCATTCTAGCCGGTCGCCTCACCGCCTTCAGCCGAATGCCTGAGGGTATCGCCGACGAGGAAGACATCCAGCCCCCTGAGGAGCTGTACCGACTGTCCACCGTCTTTGAATTTCTGCATGCGGCATCGCTGCTTCACGATGACGTTATCGATCACTCCGATACCAGACGGGGCCAGAAGACGGCCAACAAGGTGTGGGATGAAACCACCGCCGTGCTCGCTGGAGATTACCTGCACACCAAGGCCATGACCATGGCAGGCACCATTGGTGGTGAGGACATCCTCGCCATTATCGGTAACGCCACCGAAGCCATGATTGATGCCGAGTTTCTACAAATGCAAACGGTGAGTGACTCAAACCTGTCGGAGGAAAATTATTTTGATGTCCTGCGTGGGAAAACCGGAGCCTTAATCGGCTCAGCCTGTGAGGTCGGTGCCATCTTTGCCGAGGCAGATGAGACCCAGATCAAGGCCATCCGCACCTTTGGCGATGCCCTGGGTCTGGCCTTTCAAATGGTGGATGACCTCCTTGATTATCTTGGAGACTCCAGCAAGACAGGCAAGGCCGTGGGTAATGATTTCAGTGAGGGCAAAATGACCCTGCCACTTATTCACACCCTGTCAAACTGCAACGATGACGATCGCCATCTCATCATGGATCTTTTGGCCTCACCCCCTGAGATCCGTATGAAAAACACCGGTAGGATCATTGAGATCATGCACAACAACGCCAGCTTCACCTACACCAGAGAAGGGGCCGACACCCTCATCGAGGCGGCC
>JBFFIS010000246.1:0-4578 GCA_041556375.1 Desulfurivibrionaceae bacterium
CCTGCTTGGCGCCGGCAAGGGTATTGCCCTCTATCGTCAGGAGGCAAACCTCAATCACCAGATAGAGGCTTCCAAGGTCGATGCCGAGCAGGCCCTTGCCCTGAAAAAACAGATAAACAAGCTCAAAAAACAACTTAAAAACTACCGGGCCATGGGCAAAAACATTGACCTCGTTGCCTTTATGGCCACCCTGAGCGCCAATCTACCCACCTCCGCCTACCTCGACCAGCTCCGTTATGATCAGACAACAAAGACCATCACCCTGCAGGGCTATACCGATGATCTGCCGGCCTTGACCGCCAAGATACCCGACCTCGGCACCGCCACCCTGAAGTCCACCATGAAAAGACGCAATAAAACCTACTTCCACATGGAGGTGAGCATACCATGACCATCTCACTTCCTCCTTTCATGCGACTGGATCGCAAGACCATGCTGGTTTTCGGGGCTGGGCTCTTTCTCTGCGGCATCCTGATTCGCTTCACCGTCGGCATCTACCAAGAAAAATCTTCTGACATCGAGACAAAGGAAGCCACCCTCTTTGCCCAGCAAAAGAGCAGCCGGCAGCTCCCTGCCCTGAAGAAAGAACTGGCCCTCCTTGAACGGGAAAGCAAAAGGGCGGAGGCCTTCCTTTTCCACGGCCCCAATGTCGACACCATCACCTCAACCATGCAGATCCGCCTCCAGTCGCTCATTTCCGAGGCAGGACTCGAACCGGAATCCCTGCGCCCCCTCGGCGGCAAAAGTCATGACAGCGGTTTAAACACCATCGGCATCAAGCTCCGCCTCAACGGCACTCTTGAAAATTTCAGCACATTTTTGACAGCCCTCTATAACAATGACAAATTCTTCCTCATTGAAAACTGCACCCTTAAGCCCGACAAGCTAAAGGGGGTAAAGGTCTTTATGGACCTCAAAGCCTTTTACGATACCCAAGAGAAGGCGGACAACAAGACAGTCAGCAAGCGGAGGGCAAAGTAATGGTTAAACCTGCCATCACCGCCATCCTCGCCCTACTCTGCCTTGTGCTCGTTAAGGCAAATATCGACACCTTCCGGACTGCACCGCCAGCCCTTGAAACAGAGATAAAGTCCTCAAAAGGCGGTGCCAAAAGAATCAGCCCCATACAACCCCTCAACCTTAACCCCAAGACCAACCGGCAATTGCCCGACCTTAGCAGCGGCTACCTCTTTAACACCGCCCGTTTTTTGGCCAAGGATGCCCGCACCAGCCCCACGGGAACAGGGTATGGCCAAAATATCCGCATTGATGATGTCGTCTTTAGCGGTGCTATTCTCGGCGACGGCTACAAAAAAGCGCTTGTCTCCTACAGCCCCGGCCCGCAAGCCACTGCCCGAACAGTACGATCCGGCCCAAAAACTCAGGCACCTAGCGGCCAGCAAACCATTCTGCTGGCCGAAGGAGACCAGCTTGGCGGCTACACGGTCAAAGAGATCGCTGCTGATTTTATTTTATTTGTCAAAGGATCTGATACTATTAAGAAATTGCTTTTTGATCCCGATAAGAAACGACAGCAGGTGAAACCGCAGCCAACATCCTCATCAGCACCGAAAAAAATTAATCCTGGCGTGCCCCCAGCCCGCCGGGTAACACCGGCGTCGCCCACAAGGCCATAAAGCTAACGACTATGAATACTTTTAAAACCATGCAAACTCACCAGAGCGCCCCCTCTAAGCTTCTTTTCCTGCCCCCCATGCTCTGTCTGCTGCTCTTTATCAGCGGCTGTGCCGATCCCGGTCCGCGCAGTACCACCCGTGCCCTCAACCTCCATGAGATCAGCACCAAGATAGACAAAACCAAGGAGACATCAGACCTCCTCATTCAGGAGGAAAGGGCCGGAAAGGAAGCTGTTTCTCCACCTTCTAAGGATTTCACCCTGGAGGGTCAAGGGGACAATCCGGCCCTTCAACGTATCAGTAGTGTTTCCAAGCACGCACCAGGCAGCTGGCAACAAAATCTCTACCTTGAACAGGCCGCCATGGCCGCGACCGAGGACACCACATCTCCAGACCAGGAGAGCACAACAGAAGACGGCATACTTCTCAACTTCGACAATGCCGACATCTTCGAGGTCATCCAAATTCTAGGCGACGCCTTGGGCCTGAACTACCTCATTGATCCCCAGGTCAAAGGAGTGGTTAACATCCGCTCGGCCCGCAAGATCCCCAAGGAAAAACTTTTCCCCATTTTCCGTAAGATCCTCCACATGAACGGCCTGGATATCCGCAATGAAGGGAGCCACGACTATATCCATGTGGCCCGCAAACCCTATGGCCAGCAGATAAATAGCAGCGAGGACATTAGCGAACTTGAGCCCTCATCCCGGCTCATCCTCCAGGTTGTCCCCATCATGCATCTAGCTGCTCAGGAGGCTACCAAGCTGGTTGAGCCCTATCTCTCCCAACAAGGGGCGATTACCACCATTGCCAACCAAAACACCCTGGTGATCAGCGATTACGAGAGCAAAATCATCGATGTCCTCAGCATTCTCTCCCGCCTCGACATATCGCCTCTCGCTTCCCTGAAAATCCGCCTGGTAAAGGTGGAGAATGCACCCCTTTTCGACCTGCGTGATGAAGTAATGGAGATTCTCAACACCCTGCATGTTAACAATAATGATTTTGAAGGGATCGCCATCCAGCCCCTGGAGAGAATCAGCTCCCTGCTGCTGGTGAGTAGAAGCGAGTTCCTGGTCAATAATGCCGAGAAATGGCTGTCGGAACTGGATGTCGTGCCCGGCAGGGATCGGGATAATATCTACATCTATAATGCCCGCAACACCGTGGCCAGCGAACTTGCCGAACTGGTAAACGCCCTCATCCAGGAAGACCCGCCAGAGATAAGCCGGAGCAGTGCGACCAAGGCCACACCGCCAACCAAACAGCCTACAGCAAAAGCGCCACAAGCTCCGGCCAGCAAGAAGACCACTAGCAACAAAGGCACCCTGTCCTCCCTCCATTTTGCCGGCACCCCTCTCCTGCTTGCCGACGACACCCGAAATATCATTATGATCCGGGCCCTGCCCCCTGATTATGCCCGCATTGTCCGACTGCTCGAACGCCTCGACAACCTGCCCAGGCAGGTACTGGTCGAGGTTATCGTTGCCGAGATCACCCTCAAGGATGAGCTCTCCCTGGGTGTGGAATGGGCCATCCTTAACAACAAGCTGGGCTCGGAAAACGGTAAACCCTTCTCCTTTGACATGGACACCTTCGGCCTGACCAGCTCCCTGTCCACGGCCCTCAATCTTGTCATCGAAGGCGGTAACGACGTCAGAGGCCTACTGAAGGCCCTGGCCAGCAAGACCGATCTTTCCATCCTGTCCTCACCGCAAGTACTGGTCCTCAACAACGAAACGGCCACCGTTAATGTCGGCGAGGAGGTTCCCATTGTCACCACTATTACCGAAAATGAGTATACCACCGGGGATTCGGCACCTAAGGTCGACAAGACCATCCAGTACAAGAATACCGGCGTCATCCTTGAGGTCACGCCCCAGATCAACTATGACGGCATCATCATTCTTGATATCAAACAGACGGTGAGCTCGGCCCTGCCCATCCAGGAGGACGGCGTCCAGTCAAACCCGATCAAAACGAAGGAACTCAAAACAAAATTCGCCGTTAAAAACGGTCAGTCCATTTTGATCGGCGGCCTGATCGGCACAGACAATACCATCACCGACAGCGGCATTCCCCTTCTCAAGGACATCCCTCTGCTCGGTTATCTCTTTAAACACGAAAGCCGTACTCTGGAAAAAACAGAACTTTTGATTATGCTCACCCCCTATGTCATTGAAACAGAGGATGTCCTTGATCAATATATCAATGAATTCCAAGGAAAGATGAATGGTCTGCGTGAGGAGCTGCACCGCAGCCCCGGACTGCTCTCTGGAACCAGCAGATAGGCCCAGCCTTTCTGAACCACCAACAACCGTTAAAGGTGTTACTTGTGAGAAAACGTAGAGAAAAGAACAAGAGCAGGGCAAAGAACCAGGGTTTTTCACTCTTGGAGCTGATGGCGGTCATGGTCATCCTCGGCTTTATCGCCACCATTGCTGTACCGCAATATTTCAACCAGATTAGAAGAGCCAAGCAACAAACCGCCAAGACCCAGATTGAGATGCTGATGACGGCCATGAACGCCTACCGCATGGATGTCGGTGATTACCCCAGCCAGAATGAAGGCATTAACGCCCTGGTCGTCAATCCGGGAATCGAGGAGTGGGATGGCCCCTATCTCGCCAAAACCATCCCCCAGGACCCCTGGAAGCGGGATTACAACTATCGCAACCCGGGCCAACACGGCGAAATCGACATCTTCACCCTGGGCAAAGATAACCGCGATGGCGGCGACAAGGAAGATAAGGATATCGGTAGCTGGTAGAAGTACTCTTTTTACCCTGCCAACTTCTGATTTTTTACGGCGAACTGTGGCCATCCCCAAAGGACATTTTTTCAGCAGGGGATCAATGACTCGGCCCCACCTCGATACCGCTGTTTGGGCCACGGGCTAGGTGGGAAGCTCTAGAATAATGGCAATAACATGGTCGGGCAG
>JBFFIS010000247.1:0-4578 GCA_041556375.1 Desulfurivibrionaceae bacterium
CGGCCTGGGCCACAAACTTTCGCTCCCTGGAGCAATGTTTGGCAACCGTCCCGGACGAATCTCTGCTCTATCATGCGGATAATAATCATTTTTCTAACTGGATCATGGCGCGTTCCGAGGTTGAGCTTGCCCTGAAGATCAGAAAGGCCAAGGTCTCGGACTTTACGTCCACGGATGAGGTGCGCTCCTTTCTGATTACCTGTGTTCACGAGCTCCGCCGTGACCGCCAGCAGGGCGTTGTTATTCAGTTTTCGGCGGCTGAGTTTGATCCTGATGTCATGGATTTTGTCAAAATCGGCGGCGGTTCTTTGGGGGGCAAGGCCCGGGGGCTGGCCTTTATGGCCAATATCCTGCCGCGTTGCCAGGAACTGCAGGATCTTAGCCTTAAGGTAAAATTCCCCAAAACCACGGTCATCGGCTCCGAGGGCTTTGATGATTTTGTCAGGGAAAACAGTCTCACCTTCCTTGATTCGGCTCGAAGTGACGATGACATTGCTCTCACCTTCCTTGACTGTCCTCTGCCAGTCTGGCTCACCCGTGATCTCCGGGCCTTTTTGACCAAGGTTAAAGGGCCTCTTACTATTCGTTCGTCAAGCATCCTTGAGGATGGCCATGCCCGTCCTTATGCCGGGCTTTACAAGACCTACATGCTGGCCAATAACCATCCTGATTTTGGTATACGTTTCAAGATGTTCCAGGATGCTGTCAAGCTGGTGTGGGCCTCGACCTGGTTTGCCGGTCCGCAGGCCTTTTCCCGCTCGGTGCGCACCTCCCATGAGGAAGACTCCATGGCGGTTATTGTCCAAGAGTTGGTGGGGCGGCAATACGGCCAATATTTTTATCCTGCCATGTCTGGCGTGGCTCAGTCTCATAATTATTATCCGGTGTCCTATATGAAGGCGGAGGAGGGTATTGTCCACCTGGCCCTGGGTCTCGGTAAGACGGTGGTCGAGGGTGAGAAGTCGTTACGCTTTTCGCCGAAATATCCCAAGATTATGCCGCAGTTTTCAGCTGTTGAGGATATCCTCAAGAATTGTCAGCGGTTTTTTTACTGCCTTGATCTGGAAAACAACGACTGTGTCCTGTCTGCCGATGACAGCGCCCACCTGCTGTGCAGGGAGGTTGATGAGGCCGAGGGTGATCATAGTGTGCAGATGCTGGCCTCGACCTATATCCCTGAGGAGGATCGTATCCGTGACGGCAATCATCCCGGCATGAAGATCCTGACCTTCGCCCAGGTTCTCAAGCATAAATTGATTACCCTGCCAGAGGCCCTGTCTGTCATTTTGCAGCTCACCCGCGACGGCCTGGGCTGTCCTTCAGAAATAGAGTTTGCCGTGGACCTTGATCCTGATCCTGCCCAGAGCATCTTTTATGTTTTGCAGATGCGGCCCATGGTCAAGAGCGGTGAGCAGTACAAGGTTGATCTTACTGAAGAGGAACGCCAGCAGGCCTTTTGCCACTCAAAAGAAAGTTTGGGGCATGGCATTATAAAAACCATTGCTGATGTGGTCTTTGTCAAGCCTGAGCATTTTGATCCTGCCAAGACCAGGGAAATGGCTCGGGAAATTCATAAAATAAATCACGAGCTGGAAGGCCAAGATCGCCCCTACCTTCTTGCCGGCCCTGGTCGTTGGGGCTCGGCTGACCCCTGGCTTGGTATTCCGGTGCAGTGGCAGGATATTTCCGGCGTCCGGGCCCTTGTCGAGTTGCGGCCCGCCGAGTTCAAAGCCGATCCGTCCCAGGGGTCCCATTTTTTTCAGAATATAACCTCTCTGGGGATTCCCTATATAACCATCTCGGAAGGGGAAGCGACGTTTGATCTGGCCTGGTTGGCAGAGCAGGAGCAGATTACTGAAACGCAGTATGTCAAACATGTCCGCATTAGACCGAATATCCTCATAAAGATTAACGGCAGTGAGTCTGAATGTCTGATGATGGTTGATGTTACTGAAAAACCGGAGCTCATTCTGCCCATGGCGGATTGAGGTAATTTTCTTAAAGAATATAGGGTGTTAACATGTCCATCATGACCATGATTGCAGAAAGGGACCCCAACCAGCGGGAGTTCCATCAGGCCGTTTCCGAGGTTCTGGATTCGGTGAAACCGGTTTTAGACAGAAATCCCGAATACCGCCAGGCAGCTGTTCTGGAACGGATCACCGAGCCGGAACGGGTCATTATGTTTCGGGTGCCCTGGATGGATGATCAGGAGCAGGTCCAGGTCAATAGGGGCTTCCGGGTCGAGATGAACAGCGCTATCGGCCCCTATAAGGGCGGGCTGCGTTTCCATCCATCCGTCAACCTGGGTATCATCAAGTTCCTGGCCTTTGAGCAGGTCTTTAAAAACAGCCTGACCACTCTGGCCATGGGGGGCGGTAAGGGCGGCTCCGACTTTAATCCCAAGGGCAAATCTGATAATGAGGTCATGCGTTTTTGCCAGAGTTTCATGCTGGAGCTCAGCCGTCATATCGGCCCCAACACCGATGTGCCGGCCGGCGATATCGGCGTCGGGGCCAGGGAGATCGGCTATCTCTTTGGTACCTATAAGCGAATCCGCAACGAATTTACCGGCGTCTTGACCGGTAAGAGCATGAACTGGGGCGGTAGTCTCATCCGTCCCGAGGCCACAGGCTATGGCTCCGTCTATTTTGCCGCCGAGATGTTGGCAACCCGCAACGATAGCCTGGAGGGTAAGACCTGCCTGGTATCCGGCAGTGGTAATGTCGCCCAATTCACCACGGAAAAAATCCTTCAACTTGGCGGTAAGGTTGTCACCCTTTCTGACTCATCAGGCTATATATATGATGAATCAGGGGTTACCATGGAAAAGCTGGCGTGGTTGAAAAAGCTGAAGAATCATCGTCGTGGAAGAATTGCTGAGTATGCCGAGAAATTTCCTGAAGCTGCTTATTTTGAGGTGGATGGTGCCCTTGACCATAACCCTCTGTGGAACCACAAGGCCCAATGTGCCTTCCCCAGTGCAACCCAGAATGAGATTAATGAGCAGGATGCCGGTAATATGATGACAAACGGCGTCTATCTCATTTCTGAAGGGGCCAATATGCCCTCAACTCCTGAGGCGGTGGCTATTTTTATTGATCGTCAGGTCCTCTACGGTCCTGGTAAGGCGGCAAATGCCGGCGGCGTAGCGGTTTCAGGTCTGGAAATGGCCCAGAACTCCATGCGTCTCAATTGGCCGGCGGCAGAGGTTGAGGAACGCTTGCACCAGATCATGAAGTCCATTCATAAGACCTGCCTGGATGCCGCCACAGAGTATGGCATGGCCGGTAATTACGTGGCGGGTGCCAATATCGCCGGTTTTACCAAGGTGGTAAACGCCATGCTTGATCAGGGCCTCGTATGATGCAGGAGGGGGAGACTGCTGTTGGCGTTTGTGTCGTCTTGGGGAAATTTAGACCTCGATGGCCATAATGACTATATCGTCGCTGATTCTGGTCTCTTTGGGGGCAAGAATGTTTTTTAGGTTTTCGGGGATTTTGTGGAGCGGCATCTCGTTGAGATCTGGGGCAAGGGCAAGGAGGCGAGGTAACTGGCTGGGCCATGGATTTTTTCCTGAACTCGCCTCCAAAAGGCCGTCAGAGAAAAGCAGAAGTTTGTCTCCTGGATTCACTGTAAGTTGCTGAGTCTCGAAAAAGACATCCGGCAAGATGCCCATGGCATCTCCACGGCAACTAATGAACGTAGCCTCGCCTTCTCGAGGAATGTGGAGTAGGGGAGGGTGGCCGGCACTCACCACGCTGAGCTTGTTAGTCTCGCGGTTCAAGGTGGCGAGGCAGGCGGTAAGATATTTTTCTGGCGGTAATATCCCCTTTAAAACATTATGCATCATCTTCAGGCTCTCAGCCGGCGAATAGATAAGAGAGACGTTCTGGGTGAGCAATGCCTTTAAGGCCGAGGTCAAAAAGCCTGTAGCGATATCATGGCCGGAGATATCGGCGATAAAATAGCTGTGGATATGGTCGGATAATTCCAGGACATCATAAAAATCACCACCTGCCTCCTGTAACGACCTGTAAAGGATAGAGAATTTTCCAGCCGGGACCATGCTGGGGCTGACCAGTAATTGACACTGGGCCTCACTGATCTGCCTGATTTTTTCGGTCTGGCAGGAGATAAGAAGGTCTGTTGCCCTTGCCAGTTTCAGGTGGAGGTTGATGCGGGCTATGACCTCTTCAGATTGAAAAGGTTTAACGATATAATCCACTGCCCCCAGCCTGAACCCCAAGAGCTTATGCTCGACATTATTACTGCCGGTAAGAAAAATAACCGGAATCGAAACAGTCTGCGGATCCTTTTTAAGCTTCTGGATAACCTCAAACCCATCCTCCTCCGGCATCATAATGTCGAGAAGGATCAGGTCGACCCCCCTCTCACGGGCCAGCTGACAACCGTCCCGGCCATTCTCTGCAACCAGTGGCACATAGCCGGCAATAGCCAGAACCTCTTCAAGAACCACGAGGTTGGAGGGCTCATCGTCGATAACAAGGATATTTATTTTGCATGGAGAGTGATGTTGCATTCTTTTGGTGGTCATTTTTGTAGATCTTCCACAAG
>JBFFIS010000248.1:0-4559 GCA_041556375.1 Desulfurivibrionaceae bacterium
CGCCAGCTATGGCTCTGGCCAGCAGGGTCTTACCGGTGCCTGGAGGGCCGGCAAGCAAGACACCGGTGGGGATGCGGGCCCCCAGTTTGGTGAATTTCTGCGGTTCTTTGAGAAAGTCTATGATTTCAGCAAGTTCTTCCTTGGCCTCTTCAATGCCGGCGACATCCTTGAAGGTGACATTGGTATCTTCACCTTCCATGAGGCGGTGGCGGCTTTTGCCGAAGCTCATGGCCTTACCGCCCCCCATCTGCATCTGGCGCATAAAGAAAATCCAGACGCCGATCAGCAGCAGCATGGGAAACCAGTTGGCCAGTATGGTGACATACCAGGGCGGTTTCTCCACCTGCTTAACGTTAACTTCAACACCGGACTTGCGGAGGATGGACCAGAGCTCCAGATCCGTGATGGGAGAGATGGTCTTAAAGTTCTTATTGGCGGTGATGCCGGTAATCTCGTCACCCTGGACGGTGACCTGGCTGATTGCGCCAGACTCTACCCGGGCCAAAAAGTCTGAGTAGCTTAACGTCTCTTGCCCTTGCTGGGGGTTGTTGAACATCTGAAAGAGGAGAACCATGGCCAGGCCGATGATCAGCCACATGGAGATGTTTTTGTAAAAATTATTCAACGAAGGCTCCTTTGGGGTGTGTTGCCTGAAAGAAATTTAATCATTTAGTGAATAACGAAAGTAATCATCCTGTTGGGAGATTGCAATTTATTTCCGCAGAGTGCAGGGACGAGGTAGTGCACGTCTTTCCTGCCTATTTGGCAAAGTATTCCTGCACCGACTTGACCTCGAGATCCTGATTTTTCAGAGTGGCTATGGCCTTGGACATGGAAACTGCCCCGGCAATAGTCGTCGTATATGGCAGGTGATGGTTAAGGGCTGCCCGGCGGATGCTGAAGGAGTCTTCCGTAGTTCTGGTGCCCAGGGAGGTGTTGATAATCCACTGGATACCATGGTCATGGATTTTGTCTAAAATATGGGGACGACCTTCAGAAATTTTGTAGACTCGCTCGCAGTGAACGCCATAATCATTAAGAAACTTGGCCGTGCCCTTTGTTCCAATAATAGTAAAGCCAAGCTCGGCAAGTTCTTTGGCAACAGGCAGAATGGCGACCTTGTCATTGTCTCGTACCGAGATGAGAATGGTTCCCTCGGCTGGGATGGGCTGGCCGGCAGCAAGTTGTGACTTTGCGAAGGCCAGACCTAGTGAGTCATCAAGGCCCATGACCTCGCCGGTGGATTTCATCTCCGGACCCAGCAGGGTGTCGACATTCTCAAAACGGTCAAAGGGGAAGACCGCCTCTTTGACAGCATAATGGTTTACGGAGACCTCGGTGGTCAGGCCCAGGTCCTTAAGTTTGGCACCAACCATAACCTTGGTTGCCAGCTTGGCCAGCTCAACACCGGTGGCCTTGGAGACAAAGGGGGCGGTGCGGGAGGCCCTGGGGTTTACTTCGATAATATAGAGGGTCTCATCCTTGACGGCGTATTGAACGTTCATCAGGCCAATAACGCCAAGTTCGGCGGCCATGGCCCGGGTGGCGACTTTAATCTCCTCAATCATCTCGTCGCTCAGGCCATGGGCCGGCAAAACGCAGGCCGAATCGCCGGAATGGATACCTGCCTCTTCGATATGCTGCATGATGCCGCCAATAATGGTGGTTTCGCCATCGGAGATGGCGTCGACATCGATCTCGATGGCGTCTTTGAGAAACTTGTCAATGAGGATGGGGTGGTCGGCGGAGGCCTGCACCGCCTCAATCATATAGCGCTTGAGCTCGTTTTCATTATAGACAATGCGCATAGCCCGGCCGCCGAGAACGTAGGACGGACGGACAACAACTGGGTAGCCGATGTCGGCGGCAATCTGCAGGGCCTGCTCGAAAGTGCGGGCCGTGGCGTTGGCTGGCTGGGTTAGACCGAGTTTCTGGAGAAACTGCTGGAAGCGCTCCCGGTCCTCGGCCCTGTCGATGGCGTCAGGGCTGGTGCCGAGGATGGGGACATTCATCTTGGCCAAGGGCACCGCTAAGTTGAGAGGGGTCTGGCCGCCAAACTGGACAATGACACCTTCCGGTTTTTCCTTGTCGATAATATGGAGGACATCTTCCCGGGTCAGGGGCTCAAAGTAGAGCTTGTCCGAGGTATCGTAATCGGTGGAGACCGTCTCCGGGTTGGAGTTGACCATAATTGATTCGATGCCCATTTCCTTGAGGGCAAAAGCGGCATGGACACAGCAGTAGTCAAACTCAATACCCTGGCCGATCCGGTTTGGCCCGCCGCCCAGAATAAGAACCTTGCGCTTGTCGGAGCGGCTGGCCTCATCCTCAACCTCATAGGTTGAGTAGTAGTAGGGGGTGTATGATTCAAACTCAGCGGCACAGGTGTCAACAAGTTTGAAAACTGGTTTGATGGCCTCTTTTTCGCGCAGCTGCCAGATATCCTGCTCCGAGGTGCCGGTGAGGTAGGCCAACTGCTGATCTGAAAAACCGTACTGCTTGGCCTTGCGGAGAAAACTGCCGGTCAGCCCGGCGAAACCTTTGTGGTTGATCTCTTTTTCTAGTTCGACAATCTGCTTGAGATTGTGGAGATACCAGGGGTCAATAGCGGTGAGCTCATAAATTTTTTCAATGACCATGCCGCGGGACAAGGCCTGGTGCAGACAGAAGACCCGCTCGGAATGGGGGGTCTTGAGGTTGAGATCGAGGTCCCTTTGGTCGCGGCCATCCAGTTCGAATTTCTTGTGGGCACCAAAGCCGCTGATGCCGATTTCCAGCGAGCGCAGGGCCTTCTGGAAGGCCTCCTTGAAGGTACGGCCGATGGCCATGGTCTCACCCACGGACTTCATCGCCGTGGTGAGGAAATCCTTTGTCTCTGGAAACTTTTCAAAGGTCCAGCGCGGGATTTTTACCACGCAATAATCGATGGAGGGCTCAAAGGCGGCGTATGTTTCTTTGGTGATGTCGTTGGGGATTTCATCAAGTGTATAGCCAACAGCCAGTTTGGCGGCAATCTTGGCAATGGGAAATCCTGTGGCCTTGGAGGCCAGGGCTGAACTTCTCGAAACCCTGGGGTTCATCTCAATGACCATGAGTTCGCCATCTTCTGGGTTGACGGCAAACTGGACGTTTGAGCCGCCTGTCTCTACACCCATCTCGCGGATAATGGCGATGGCAGCATCACGCATGGTCTGGTATTCGCGATCAGTCAGGGTCTGAGCCGGGGCCACGGTAATGGAGTCACCGGTATGGACCCCCATGGCGTCCATGTTTTCAATAGAGCAGATAATAACGACGTTGTCGGCCTTGTCGCGCATGACCTCAAGCTCGTATTCCTTCCAGCCCAGGAGGCTGCGTTCAAGCATAACCTCGGTATTTAAGGAAAGGTCGAGACCGGCCGTGCAGAGGTCGATGAGCTCTTGGCGGTTGTAGGCGACACCGCCGCCGGTTCCCCCCAGGGTGAAGCTCGGCCGAACAATAACAGGAAAGCCTATTTCCGCTGTGGCCTCGTTGGCCTCCTCAATGGTATGGACAATGGCACTTTTAGGCACATTGAGGCCGATCTTGTACATGGCCTCGCGGAAAGAGTCGCGGCCTTCTGCCTTTCTGATAACGTCGACTTTGGCGGCCAGCATCTCAACGCCGTACTCTTCAAGAATACCCATTTCCGCCACCTTGATGGCGGTATTAAGACCTGTCTGGCCCCCCAAGGTGGGAAGCAAGGCATCAGGGCGTTCTTTTTTGATGATTTTGGCGACAAACTCCGGGGTGATCGGCTCGATATAGGTGCGGTCGGCAATCCCTGGGTCAGTCATAATGGTGGCAGGGTTGGAGTTTATCAGAATAACCTCGTATCCCTCTTCCTTCAGGGCCTTGACGGCCTGGGTGCCGGAGTAGTCGAATTCGCAGCCCTGGGAGATAATGATGGGGCCAGAGCCGATGATCAGAATTTTATGGATGTCGGTACGTTTAGGCATTGTATATATGTGGGTAAGATTTTATCCCCAAGTTGGGGTTAGTGTCTGTGCGTCTGCGGACCAGTCGTAATTTTAAAGATTCAAGGATTCAATAAAACGGTCAAAGAGATAGATGGAATCATGGGGGCCGGGGGCGTTCTCAGGGTGATGCTGAACGCTAAAGGCGGTGTATTTTTTATGGGCCATGCCTTCAAGGCTGCCATCGTTCAAGTTGATGTGGGTAAGTTCGATCTCATCCTTGTTGAGGCTGTCTAAATCGACACAAAAACCGTGATTCTGGGATGTCACCTCAATCTTACCAGTCATGAGATCCTTGACGGGCTGGTTAGAGCCGCGATGGCCGAATTTGAGTTTGTAAGTCTTGCCGCCATAAGCCAAGCCGAGAATCTGGTGACCGAGGCAGATGCCAAAGACTGGTTTCTTGGTAAGAAGTTCACGCACCGTGTCAATAACTCCCTCAACACCGGCTGGATCGCCCGGGCCGTTGGAGAGAAAGACGCCGTCCGGGTTCATGGCCAAGACGTCCTGGGCCGACGTGGTGGCAGGAACCACCTGCACCGAACAGTCACGCTCGGCCAGAAG
>JBFFIS010000249.1:0-4552 GCA_041556375.1 Desulfurivibrionaceae bacterium
GCGTCCAGACGAGGGGTGGTACCGGTCTTCATACGGCCCATCTTGAATCCGAGCTCTTTTAAATGCTTGGGCAGGGAGTTGGAGGGGGCATCGCCCATACGGCCGGCCGGGAAATTCTTGAGACCGATATGGATAAGACCGTGGAGGAAGGTGCCGGTGACAATGACCACGGTCCGGCAGCGAATCACCTCCTCCAGAGAGGTGACCACCCCGGCAATACGGCCCTCTTCAACAATAAGCCGGTCAACCACGGCCTGACGAATGTCAAGATTCTCCTGGTTCTCCATCACCGTCTTCATCCGCAGCCGGTAGAGCAGCCGGTCGGCCTGGGCCCGCGACGACCAGACAGCCGGGCCCTTGCTGGTATTGAGGCGCCTAAACTGGATGGCGGTGGCATCGATGTTCTTGGCCATCTCGCCGCCTAGGGCATCGATCTCCTTGACCAGATGGCCCTTGGCCAGACCGCCGATGGCTGGATTGCAGCTCATGGCACCAATGCCGTCAACGTTCATCACCACGCAGGCGGTGCGGCAGCCCATGCGGGCCGCTGCCAGGGCGGCCTCGCAACCGGCATGGCCGGCCCCTACCACGACAACATCATATTGGTTTTGCGTATTGCTCATAGTCATCTCAAAACTTTATACCTAACCACCGAGACATCCTGGCCAAGAGCCCTTAGAGGTACAATTCCCCGACGCACTGTGGTTAAAATCTTATTGCTGAATTCTGTCTTCTCTATTCTGGGCAAGCTCCCAGCGCCAGATGGGCTTGCGGGCCATCTTCCAGAAATCAGGGGTGAGCAGCACCGCCACGGTATAGAGTTCCAGGCGCCCGGCCAGCATACAGAAACTCAAAACCACCTTGGCAGCCTGAGGCAGATCAGCGAAATTACGGGCCGGCCCGACCTCGGCCAGACCGGGCCCGATATTATTCAAGGTAGCGATCACCGAGGTCATACCGGTGACAAGATCGACCCCCATACTGGTAACAAGTAGACTGGCAGCGAGAAAAAAGCCGATATAGAGGGCAAAAAAACCGAGGATGGAGATCATCACCTCTTTGGGCACCTTCTGGTTGCCGAGCTTAATAGCGCCCACGGCCCGGGGATGGACCAGGGAGCGAAGCTGCAGCCTGGCATACTTAAAAAAGAGCAAGAAACGGACAACCTTGATACCGCCGCCGGTGGATCCGGCGCAGCCGCCGACAAACATCAAAGAAACAATAATGACCTTGGTCACCGAAGGCCACTGGTCAAAATCAGCGGTGCCAAAGCCGGTGGTGGTTATCATCGCCACCACCTGAAAAAGGGTATCGCGGAGATTATCACCAAAGGCGCCGTAGACCTGATGAGCCATATTGGCGACCAAAATGGCCACCGTGGCCAGGCCGATAATAATCATATAAAACCGAAACTCTTCATTTTCCAGATAGGGTTTCAGGCTCCGCTGGGCAAAGGCCCGATAGTGCAAAGAAAAATTGACACCGGCCAACAGCATGAAGAGAACAATGACATACTCGATATAACCCGACTGCCAATAGCCGGCACTGGCAGTATGGGTGGAAAAACCACCGGTGGCCAGGGTGGCAAAGGCATGGCAGACAGCATCAAAAAAGGTCATGCCGCCCAGCATCAACAGCAGGGTCTCGACAACGGTGAAGGCGAAATAGACCACCCAGAGAATACGGGCCGTGTCCTGGATACGGGGGGCGAGCCTGTCCTTGGTAGGCCCGGGCATCTCGGCCTGAAAGAGCTGCATACCGCCCACCCCAAGAAGGGGCAGGATGGCAAGCGACAAAACAATGATACCCATGCCGCCCAGCCAATGGGTGGTGGCGCGCCAGAAGAGAACGCTCTCCGGCAGAATTTCCACCTCGCTTAAGATCGTCGACCCGGTGGTAGTAAAGCCTGACATCGACTCAAAAAAGGCATCGATAAAGCTTGGCATGGCGCCGCAGAAAACATACGGCATCGAGCCCAGAAGGGCAAGACCCAGCCAGCTCAGGACCACGACGGCAAAACCGTCGCGATAGCCCAGATCCTTCTCCGGGGCAAAGACCGCCAGCAGCCCCCCGCCCATCATGGCCCCCAGAAACGAACAGAGGAGAAACATCCTCACCATGCCGTCCTGAAAATAGAGGCTGAAGGGAATAGGCGTCAGCAGAAAGAGGGAAAGCAGCAAGAGCAGCTTGCCGAGTATATTTAGAACACCACCGGTACGCATAGGCAGGTTATCAGTTGTCGGTTATCGGTTGGCAGCCAGACAGGCCTGAGGAAAGGACTAAGAAAAATAGGCCTCGACCTGGGCCATGGCATTTTTGGCAAAGAAGATGACCAGGGTATCTCCCAGCTTCAATTTCGTTTGACCGGAGGGGATAATCACCTTTTTCTTTCTAACAATGGCACCCAGGACGGTGTCGCGCGGAAAAGACAGCTCCATGAGGGGAATGCCGGTTAGATCTTCCCTGTCCTCGGTAACGAGAATATCCACCACCTCGGCATCGGCCCCAAGCAGGGTGGCCACCGACAGAATCTTGCCGCCGCCGCGCACGTAGCGCAGGATCATGTCGGCGGCTACCAGGCGGGGTGATAGGCCGACATCAATGCCCAGTTTGCCGAGCATGGGGATGAAATCAGGCTTGGTAATCTTGGTGATGCATTTCTGGGCCCCGTGATGCTTGGCCAACAGGCTGGACAAAATATTGGTGGTATCACTGTCAGTCACCGAAATCACCAGGCCGGCCTGATCGATGCCCTCCTCAAGAAGGTCATTGGCCTCAAGACCATCAAAATTAAGGACAACCGTTTTTTCGAGCTGGCCGGTAAGGCGGTCACAGATATCTGGATTCTGCTCAATGAGACGGACATTGATCTTTTTCCTCTCAAGGGCCTTGGCCACGGTATAGCCGATGATGCCGCCGCCGATGATGAAGACATCCTTGGGCATATGGCTGGTAAACTGAAAGACCGCCTCAACATCCATGATGTCCTTTTTGCGGGCCACCAGATAAATCTTGTCACCGGCCTCGATAATGGCGTCACCGCGGGGAATAATAGTATGGTGATCGCGGATAATGGCGGCAATGACAAAATTATTCTGGGGCTGAATGGCCTGAATCTGCTGCAGAGACTTGCCCAGGGTGGGGTTGCCCTTGTAGACCTCATAGCCAAGAAGCTCCACCTGGCCATCGGCAAACTCGGCAACATCAAAGGCATCGGAGAGGGCGGAAAGGCGGAGAATCTCCTCGGCCATGGCCAAATCGGGGCTGATGACCAGATCAATGTCCAGGGCCTTTTCGGTGCCCTGCCCCGAGTTGCTGCAAAAATCCTCATTGCGGACCCGGGCGATGCGGCTCTCGACATCATACTGTTTGGAAAGGATACAGGCGATGAGGTTGACCTCGTCGGAATCGGTGACGGCGATAAAAAGATCGGTGCGATCAATACCACCCTCCTCCAGGACCCGCATGGAGGCACCACTCCCATGGACGGGGAGGATATTCAGGTCCCGCTCGAGGCGGCGCAGCTTGGCCTCGTCCTCATCAACCAGGACGACCTCCTGGCCCTCGACAGATAATTTTTCACAGAGATGACGGCCAACCTCGCCGGCTCCGACAATCATTATTCTCATTGGCTTATGTATCCACACTCCATCTGATGAAGGCCCATTTTACCGGTTTTTTTCTGGTCAGCGTCACGCTGCCGTCGCTGTTAACTGACAAGCGCTCGTCGACGTAATGGCCGAGTTTGACCCTCTCCGCATCGTCAAGATCATCAACCATCCAGCTACAGCCCTCAAGGGCCTCTTCCCGGTCAGCATACTGACGCTGAAGATCAAACTCAAGATAATCAAGGGTAGGGGTGATCCCCATTTGCAAGAGAATGTTCACCGTAAAGATAAAATCAGGGCCCGGATCAAAGGGGCGGCCCAGGGCAGTAAAGAGATCAGGGTCAAAAGGACCAGGCCCCACCCGGTCAACGACAATCACCTCTTTTGTGGCCCACTGGCACATCTTTTCCAGGGCGCCGCGCAGGTCATCGACGGCCAGAGAGCGGGCGGCAAGCACAACATCATGGCGCCCCACCCCACACTGCTGCCAGTCATCGCTCCACGAGGCATGCACCGGGCTGATATTATCCAGTTTGGCAGCCGCAGCCCGGGCGCTGAGCTCGGCCAGCATCTGCTCGGAGAAATCCATGGCAGTCACCCGCTTTACCTGCCGGGCCAGGGGAATGGCCAGGGTGCCGGGACCACAGCCCACATCAAGGATAGACCAAGAAGGCTCAGCCTTGATCATCCCCAGACAGAGCTCACTGAAATCGGAACCGAGATTGCGTTTGGCAAACGACGCCGCCCGCTGGTCCCAGTCCTTTTTTTTCTTGCGCTTCCAGCTCTTGGCCTGGCGTTCTTGTTGCCAGAGCTGGTTCCAGTCAATATCGGCGTATCTCATCCCACCACGTTATCGCTTGCAAGCAGGCTCAATCGCCTATCTTGGATTTAAGATCAGGCATGGTTTCCGGCTTACGGCTGTCCCAGATTTTGCTTTCCTTGCC
>JBFFIS010000250.1:0-4526 GCA_041556375.1 Desulfurivibrionaceae bacterium
CCCTGGCATTGCTTCTCCTTAAAAATCAAAAATTAGGGGCCGTCGACAAATAATCGTTACAGTATTTTCCATTTCGTTACGGCCCCTTATGCCGCTCACGACCTAGCGATGTTACTTATTTCTGTTCAACGGCTTAGCGAATATCAATACGTCCTTCAAGAACGGTTGTCAGCCTGACGGCCAGAACATTAATAATATGATTCATCATCCCCACTGAATCGCCGCCGAAACCACCGGCAGAAGCCGTATCACGGGCATAAAGGCGAAGAGAGGGACGTTTTTTGCCGGGTTCAAAGACCTCAATGACGGCGGCAACGGCAGCCTTACCGGCACCCATACCTACCAGATAACGGGCAGCCCGGCTACCGGGATTGCACTCGACAAGAGAGCCCTCAATGCGCAGGGCGCCGCCAGGCTTTATATCAAGGGAATCCCGGACAGAACTCTCGAGATTTTTAATATAGGGCTCATAGGAAAATTTAGCCTGGGCCGGCAGGAGGCGACCGGAAAATTTCGGCATGGTAGCGCTTCGGTAGCCGCCGAGATCAGCGCCAGGATCCTGCCAGACATAGACGCGATTTTCACCACCCATGCCTGCGACATAGGCCTTGGCATCGAAGGCCTGGTCAGGAAAATCACTCAAGGTTTTCACCTCATGAGGAGCAAGGGTGCGTCCCCCACCGGAGCTGGCCCCACCACAACCGTTCAAGGCAAAAACAACAGCGGCAGACAACAAGATAAACAGGGCGTTACGTATCATTTTCTTCTCCTCATTTTTTCAAGAAACTGAGAGTGAATAAAACTTCCGAGCCACGACTTAAAAAAGACACAGGGAGGTCAATATATTTGATGGGGCTACGCAGTTCAAGCTTTTTCAAAAATGAAATCAACAAGTTTGCTCGCCCAACCTTGTTCAACATCGCCCTTGGCAATAAACATCTATAATATTAGGAGTTATTCTAAATAACGATTTACAGGCAGAAAAAAAGGGGATAAGAAATTGGCCTTATAGAGTGCACAGGGCAAAATCTTTCCTGCGATGTAACCTTCAAAAGGTTCTTGCCCCCTTCCTAAAAATGGTCCCCTGGCAACACCCCATGGTACCTATAAATTAACAGGACAAGCACTGTACCGGTGGCCACAGTTTTTTTTAAGAGGCCCTCTAAATTCTGCGCATCATCTCGTGTCATGCATATTTTATTCGTTGTACCGGGCTGGCCCAAGGGCAGTTTCTGGGATGTTCTTTTTTTCAAATTCCCACCGCTGGCCATGGCCACCCTGGCCGGCCTCACCCCTGATAAACATACCATCAGCTTTGTTGATGAGAGCATTACCCCCCTGGATGAATCGATCAATCCCGACCTGGTGGTGATTACGGCTATGACCCCCCTGGCACCGCGCGGCTATGAGATTGCCGCCCTCTTCCGGGCCCGGGGCATCAAGGTCATCATGGGTGGTATTCATGCCTCAAACATGCCCGATGAGGCCGCCCAGCATGTGGACAGCGTCGTCATCGGTGAGGCGGACGAGATCTGGGGCGACATCCTCAATGACGCTGAAAACGACTGTTTGCAGGCGACCTACCGCCAGAGTGAATATACCCGGATGGAGGTCATTACCACGGCCAACCGTACCATCTATCCAACGAAGAAATATTTCTTTGAGAACATGATCCAGACCACCCGAGGTTGCCCCTACAAATGCGAGTTTTGTACGGTGACCTCCTTTTTCGGCGGTACCTACCGGCAGCGCCCGGTGAGCCGGGTCATTGATGAGGTCACCAGCCTCAGCCGTCAGGCCGGTTACATCTTTTTTGTTGATGACAACCTGGTGGCCCACAAAGCCCATACCGAGGCCCTCCTGGCAGAGCTCAAACAATTCCGCCTGCGCTGGGTATGCCAGGCGCCGATCACCATTGCCAAAGACGACGCCTTGCTCCGCAAGATGATGGAGGCCGGTTGCCACGGCATCTTCATCGGTTTTGAGAGTTTAAACAGCAAGAACATCGAGGTCATGGGCAAGAAGCAGAACACTGTCTCCTTTTACGAAGAGGCCATTCAGCGCATCCATGATATGGGCATCGGCGTCTACGGCTCCTTTGTCTTTGGTTATGATCACGATACGCCGGCCGTCTTTGACCAATACCTGGAATTTGCCAACCGCACCGGTATTGACGGCGCCTTCCTGCCGGTGCTCACCCCCTTCCCCGGCACCCGTATCCATAAACGACTGGCTGAGGAGGGCCGCATCCTCAGCCAGGACTGGCGCCTCTACGACATGGCCACCGTGGTCTACCAGCCCAAGGGCATGTCGGTTCGCGAGTTACAGGAGGGCTTCTGGCAGGTCAACAAGGGCTTTTACTCCCTGTCCTCCTCCCTGCGCCGCCTCTTTCGGCCCAGCTCGCTGAAACGACGCTCGAACATCATCTTTATGCCCATGAATTTCGGCCATGTGCCAGCCATCCGCAAGGCCCATAAACGCTTTAAAGAGCTGTCTGCCAACCTACCCTGCGGGCCCTTGTAAACATGGAGTTCAACCATAGCGACATCCTCAAAACCCTGCCCCATCGCCCCCCCTTTCTCTTTATTGATCGGGTTGTCGATATTGTCGCCGGAGAGAGTGGCATTGGTATAAAACAGCTCAGCGCCGACGAGCTTCTCCTTGCCGCCAACATGATGGTAATGCCCAACATTCTCCATCTTGAGATCATGGCCCAAACCACGGCCATTATCTGCGCTGCCGTGGCTGGCGACACAACCAAGAGCCAAGCCGGCATGGGTTATCTGGCCGGTGGCGATCTTCAGTTTAACGGCTCACGGCCGGCAGTGGCGGGCGACACCTTGGAAGCCCGGGTAAAAATAATAAAATACTGGAGTCAATACATCCTGGCCCAAGGCAGTCTCTTTGTTGGCGACCAGGAGCTCTCCCAGGGTCGTTTCACCATTGCCCTGGCCGAATCGTAATCCATGCCCTGTTGACAGAGTGGTTATAATGACGCATTGGTTCCTGACCACCTTGATGTAAATCAAGGATCTACCCCTCAGCCCACGATATATTGATGGCCATGCCCGAAACTACCAGTAAAAAAGAGCTCATTGCCAAAATCTCCGCCTTCATTGGCGACGCCGGCAGCGGTGACTTTAACTCCCTGGCCTGCCAGCTCTTCGCCTATCAGTTCGCCCATATCCCCTCGGCCCGGGCCTATTACCAGAAATGCGGCATTTCTCCTGAAAATCTGCAAGATTTCACCGCCATCCCCCCTATTGGCCTTAATATCTTCAAGCGCTACGAACTCTTTGACGGCAGCAGTTGCGACAAAACCTTCCGCACCAGCGGCACCAGCGGCAAGGGCCGGGGCGCCTCCTGCTTCGCCACAGAAGATCTTGGGCTCATGGGTCTCTCCATCCTTGAGAATGCCAAGACCACCCTCTTTGCCGATGGCCAGAAGACCAGGTTTATGATGCTGGTGCCGTCTCCGGAGGAGGCCCCTGATATCATCATGGCCCACGGCATGGCGCAGATTGCCACAGAGTGGGCCACCGAACCGGTCTTTTACGCCATCAGCCAGGGCGCCTTTCTGGGCAAGGAGGCCGTGGCCTATCTGCAGAAATGCATTGTCGATAAGGCGCCGGTGACCATCATCGGCGGCAGCTTCGGCTTTGTTAACTTTATTGATAAGGTCGCCCCGCAACTCGGCTCGCTGCCCCTGCCTGCCGGCAGCCGTGTCCTAGATGCCGGCGGCTTCAAAGGCCGAAGCCGGGAACTCACCAGAAAAGGTTTCCTGGAGATGATGGCCGACTTTTTCAAGCTGCCGGCCGAGCAGTGCTTCAACCTCTACGGCCTTACCGAACTTGGCAGCCAGTTTTACAGCCGCGGCCACGAAGAAAAAAAACCAGCCCACTGGACCCGGGTGCGTATCTGCCACCCCCTTACCCTCCACGAGGTTGAGGATGGTGGCGAGGGCATTGCCCTGCTCTATGACCTGACCAATGTCGCCCGGCCCCTGGCCATCCTTACCGATGACCTTGGCCGCCGCCGGGGCAGCGGCTTTGAGATTATGGGCCGAGCCTCGGGCAGCGCCCCACGGGGCTGCAGCCTGAGCCTGGAGGATATCCGATGATGATCCAAGTGGCCGGTTTTCATATTCCCGGTTTTCAGGGCGAAACCTATACACGAACCGTCGGCTCCACCCAGGTTCTGCTACCCCGGCTCACTGCCGATGATATCAGCAGGACAAGCGACCATCTTCTCGGCAAAGGCCGAGAGATTTTAAGCAGCTACTCCACTGATGATCTGGCCGAGATATTCGGCATGGCTGCTGATTACTGGCAACATGACAGTGACAACAAGATGGAAATCGTTGTCGCCATCAGCGACCTTACCGGACTCAGTCGGCTGGTGGTCTGCCATTCCATTGCTGTCGAACAGGGTAATAGTGGCGCCAAGGACATTCTGGCGGCCATGGACCGGGATCTTGGCTCCCATCACTGCCTTGACGCCTTTTGCCATGATCCTCATCTGGGCGG
>JBFFIS010000251.1:0-4516 GCA_041556375.1 Desulfurivibrionaceae bacterium
CAGAAACTTTAATTTTTCTCTTCCTATACATACCCAAAAGCCCATTCGTTTGAATGGGCTTTTTTTATGCGCCGCCATTTTATGATAATGGCTGAGATTGCTAGAAAAAGACCTCGTTTGTAATGATGAAAAAACGTAGACAAAAAAGTATGTTGGCAGTGTATGTCGGCCTCGGGGCCAATGTTGTCCTGGCTGTTCTCAAGGCGACTATCGGCATTGTCGGCTGTAGTCCTGCACTCCTGGCGGATGGTATAAACTCTACATCTGATGTAGCCTATGGCGTTGTCGTCACCGTCTTTCTTAAGCTCTCCGGTAAACCCGCCGATCATGAACATCCATACGGTCATGACCAGCTGGAAAGCATAGCCGCCGTCGTCGTCGGCGCCTTTGTTATAACCACGGCTATCGCCATTTTTTGGAATACCGTTAATAAGGTTTATGAACTGCTGACGGTTACCAGTGACTATGGTGGAGCCAGCATCTTGGCTTTCTGGGTCGCCATCTTTGCTATTGTTCTCAAGGTCGCTTTGACGGCATGGACATTTCTCATCGGTAAGCAGACAAAGAATGTCGCTGTCATCGCTCTGGCCCATGATCATCGTAATGATATTTTTGCTTCACTTGCGGCGGCCATTGGCATATTTTTTGGCCGCATGGGCTTTCCCTGGGTCGATCCTTTGGCAGGAACCGTTGTCTCTTTAATCATCCTCCATACCGGAATTGACATCATCCGTTCCGCCAGTGAGGATTTGATGGCGACCCTGCCTGGCAAGAAGTTGGCCGAAGAGGTCAGGCAATTGCTCGAGCCCCTTCCAGATGTCAAGGCCGTTGAAGAGGTACATGCCCATCGCTTTGGGCCATATTTAGTGGTCAATCTTACCATCGGTGTTGATGGCCATTTGACGGTCTCACAGGGGGATGACATTGCCACTGAAGTCGAGACTGCCTTGCTCGAAAATATTGAGTTCATGCGTCGGGTTCATGTTCATTATCACCCGGTATGTTCTGAGGTGAGCCCGACCATCTGAAAGGCCAGGGTTGGGGCCATTGGTAGGGCATTCATTTAAGGAGGCACTGCCTTTGTCTGTCAAGCCATGTCAAAAGGTTGTGTCTTGCAGAAATAAAGTGGGGGGAAGATGCTTGTAGCTGCCAAGATTATCCTTTTTCTCCTCTGGATTAACCTGCTTCCTCCCTTAGCACACCTTATGCTGGGAAAGCGTTTTTCTTGGCGAGTTGATGGCGGCCTTTCTTTTTTTGATAACCAGCCGCTGTTTGGCCGCCATAAAACAATTCGCGGCATTGGTGCTAGTGTTTTGGGGGGAGCTGTCGCTTCATCTCTCCTTGGCCTCCCCTGGCCGTTTGCTGCACTTGCTGCCTCTTGTGCCATGGCTGGAGACCTGGTGTCGAGTTTTATAAAGCGGCGTCTGCATAAACCGGATGGCAGTTCGGTATTTATCCTTGACCAGGTATTTGAGGGTTTCTTTCCGCTCCTGGTTATAGGCAGTTACTCGCCTTTGCAGTGGTGGCAATTTGTTGTCGTTTTGCTTTTTTTTATGCCACTTGCCTATTTAGGCTCCTGTTTTTGGGAGTATATTTCCTTTCATCCTCATCCTGAGGATTACCCCCGTTTCGTGCGGTCAACGGTCCGTTTTCGTGAATGGCGTTCCTGTCATGAGCCCTTGGCCCGTTGGCAGACTGTTTTAAACCTGACAAGTTTTCTGTCCGACCAAGTTCTTCTCACGACTTTCTTTAGAGTCACAGGTCTGCAAGAACGGGGAATGGCAAATGCCTTGGACGTAAAGGTTGATCATCAGTCCTTTTGGCTTGAGGATCTTCCGCAGTCCCTTGATGGCTTTCAGATTCTTCTCCTCACCGACCTTCATCTCGATGGTCAGGATGGATTGACCCCTAAAATCATCTCTCATCTCCAGCATACCGAGGTCGATATATGTCTTTTTGGGGGTGATGTGCGCATGAAAACATACGGCCCCATAGCGCCTTGTCTCCGTCATTTACGCAAGATTGTGCCTCAGATTCGGGCAAAATACGGTGTTTTTGGTGTTCTTGGCAACCACGACTGTATCGAGATGACTCCAGATTTCGAAGAGACTGGTATTATCATGCTCATTAACGACTCTGTGCCCATCGCAACTGACAATGGAAGAATATGGCTTGTTGGCGTTGATGATCCTCATTATTATAGGACGCATAATGTGCCTCACGCCTTTGGGGATATCTCTGAGGGCGAATGTGTGATTTTTTTGGCCCATTCTCCCGAGGTATATAGGGAGGCCGCCGACCATGGTGCATCTCTTTATCTCTGTGGTCATACCCATGGCGGCCAAATATGTCTGCCCGGCAGCGGCCCGCTCATTACAAATAGCAGGGCCCCGCGTTTCACTGCCACTGGTAGATGGCAGTATGACAGGATGGCGGGATATACGAGCAGGGGGGTGGGGGCCTCTGGTGTTCCCCTTCGTTTTAACTGCCCTGGTGAGATTACTCTTATCACCTTACGTAGGGGAGGAAATGGATCATCTGCCGCGTGAGAGGCTGGTTTCGGCGAAGTAAATTAATATTTACAATAGGTTGAGTGATGAGATTTGTCCCCAATATATTGTCGAGTTTGCGCCTGGTCCTGGCCTTTCTCTTCCCCTTTAGTCCTGAAAATTTATGGATATGGCTTGTCGTTGTCAGCGGCGGCACAGATTTTCTTGATGGCTGGGTCGCCAGGCGCTGGCAGGTGGCAAGCTGGCAAGGCGGTCTGCTGGATGCGGTGGCGGATAAAACCTTTGTTCTTGTCGTTCTTTTTTCAATGGCTGCAGCTGGTAAATTTTCTTTCTGGTTCATCCCGGCTATTATTGCCCGCGATCTCACTGTGGCCTTTGCTGCGGCTTACGCCTTTTTGCTCCGCCTTTGGTATTCGTTTCAAGAGATGGATGCCCGCTGGTCAGGTAAAATTGCCACCGGCGGCCAGTTTCTCCTTTTTGTTGTTGTTCTTGTCTTTCCGGCCCAAACAAATCTTGTTCTTCTGGCAGCAGTCCTGTTCAGTGCGCTTGCCGCCCTTGATTATGGCTGGCTTTTTGTCAAGGCCTTGCAGGAGAGGGCGAGGGTGGAGGGGTAGGGCGTTTATTCCCTTGCTGGTAGTCGGAAGGAAGTTGTTGAAGTTGTTTGTTAAAGATGTGATAGTTTGTCTGATTTGTCGTTCCCCTTTCGTTAATTCTTTTTGTGAGCCCATCTGTTAGGACTGATGATTCCCTGGAAAGTACTTGATAGCGCTCTGGTGCCGGGCACAACTCAAGAGCTCAGCCTCCATAAGAGGGGTAATGAGTTTTCTATTAGGGTGCAAGGTGAGGAGCTGATGAACAGCAGGGTTCATGGCTCGGAGGAGGCCCTGGCGGAACTTGCCTGTGGTTGCCTGGAGAAAATCGCTGAGCCGCGGGTTCTGGTCGGCGGTCTCGGCATGGGGTTTACCCTTGCTGCCACCCTTGATCATCTTGGCCCTGCCGCTCGTGTGGTGGTGGCTGAACTGGTCCCGGTTGTTGTTGCCTGGAATCGTGGGCCATTGGCCGATTTTACCGGCAACCCCCTGGCGGATGACAGGGTAACAGTGCGTGAGGTTGATGTCGCCCTTGTTTTGCAGGCCGAACAGCGGGCCTATAATGCCATTTTGCTTGATGTTGACAATGGCCCTGATGGTCTTACCCGTTCGCAGAACGATTGGCTTTATGGTACTGCCGGTCTGCAGGCGGCTTTTCGAGCGCTGCGACCCGGCGGTGTCTTGGCTGTGTGGTCGGCTGCTCCGGACGAAGCCTTCACTCGACGTCTTTCCAGGGTGGGGTTTGTGGTTGAAGAGAATATGGTTCGGGCCCGAGGCTCTAAAGGCGGCAGGTCCCATATCGTCTGGCTGGCCACCAAGAATCCCTGATTGCATATCATCAGCGCCGCCCTGTTAACTGTTTGTTTTTTGATGCTGTTGGGCGGTATATCGGTTGTGAGAGTCGAAATTTAATAGGCTGCCATGCTTTACATTTCCCAGAACGTTTCCATCCCCGATGATGAGATTGAGCTCACTGCTATTCGTGCCCAAGGGGCCGGTGGCCAGAATGTTAATAAGGTTTCATCTGCTGTCCATCTTCGTTTTGACATCGGTAAATCCTCCCTGCCTGATTATTATAAGGCACGCTTACTTGCCATGGCTGATCACCGCCTTACCAAAAGTGGCGAGATTCTAATCAAGGCCCAGAACTATCGAAGCTTTGAGAAAAACCGTGCTGATGCCTTGGAGCGTTTGCGAACCTTAATTAAAAATGTCACAGTCGTTCGGAAAAAGAGGAAGGCCACAAAGGCGACCTTTGGCTCCCAGCAAAAGAGGCTTGCGAAAAAGACGCAACGGTCCAAGGTGAAGAATCTGCGCCGTAAGGTTACTGATTAGTAGGCTGAGGCGTTGACCGGTTGTAATATTGGGTCTCTCTGGTTTGGGGGTAAATCCCTTCCGGGAGGCATGTTTTGGCGA
>JBFFIS010000252.1:0-4482 GCA_041556375.1 Desulfurivibrionaceae bacterium
CATGGTCTCAGCCGTCTTGATTACAAGCTCGCCTTTAACGAGGCCCTCCAAACCTTTATCGCCGACCTGGCAAGCAAAAAAACCGTTGTCCTCTGCGGCGATCTCAACGTCGCCCACAACGAGATCGATCTGGCCAACCCCAAGGCAAATGAAAAAAATCCAGGCTTCACCGCCGAAGAACGGACCTGGATGGACAACTTTCTGGCAGCCGGCTTCGTCGATACCTTCCGTATCTTCAACCAGGAGCCAGGCCAGTACACCTGGTGGAGCTACCGCTTCAACGCCCGCAGCAAGAATATCGGCTGGCGTATTGATTATTTTGTGGTGGATGCCAAGAGCAGGCAGCGCGTCAAATCAGCCGCCATCTTAAGCGACATTATGGGTTCGGATCACTGTCCGGTGGAGATGGAGCTTAGCCTCTAAATCACGGTGCTGCCTTCACCTGTTGCAGGGCTCAAGACCCACAACAGCGCTTGAAATCATAACGCAGAAGATCAACCATGGTGACCAAGGCGGTCAGCCGCTCCTTGTCATCGACAACAACTATCTCCTGCAGCCCCTCTGCCCCCATGTTCTCCAAAGTATCCAGCAGATCATCCCCTGGCCTGGCAAAAATCCGTTGGCGCATGAAGCCTGCCGCTGTTTCGGCCAGGGAAAGCTGGGCCCGGCTGGCATCATAGGAATAGGGATCGTGGTTATAAAACAGGCTGTAACGCAGGATATCTTCCAGACAGACGACACCCATAAAGACCCCCTGGTCATCAACAACATAGAGACGGCCGGCGGTCGAATTTTCCCCGGCAAAGACGGCCCTTATGTCGCTGATCGTGGCCTTGGTGGCGATGGCAGGAGCCTGGCGGCACTGACCTGCTTTCAGCAAATCAGCAACCGTGCCAAGCTCCTTGCGGCACTGGACCAAACAACTCACCGGCCCGCCCCCTACTTGAAATAATTCAACAGGGCGTGCAGAGTGGTGAGCGGGTGGGGAGGGCAGCCGGGGATGTAGAGATCCACCGGGATGATGCTGTTGAGGTCGCCGACAATGTCCTCACTGCCGTAAAAAGGGCCGCCGGAAATGGCGCAGGCGCCACTGGCAATCACCACCTTGGGACTGGGCACAGCGGCAAAGGTCTCAATGGTTGCGGCCCGCATGTTTTCGGAAACAGGGCCGGTGACATGGATACCGTCGGCATGGCGCGGTGAGGCGACAAACTGGATACCGAAGCGCGACAGGTCGAAAAACGGCGTGTTGAGGACGTTGGTGTCTGCCTCGCAGGCATTACAACCGGCGGCGGATATCTGGCGGAGTTGCAGGGAGCGGCCAAAGAGCTTTTTAAAATGCTTTTGAGAGTGCTCGGCCAGGGCGGGCAAATCACCACTGGTAAACAGGTCCTCACGGCTGGCGGTGCCCATCTCGAAATTCTCGCTGAACTGGGCGAACTTACCGGCCGACAGGGTCTCGCAGAGACCGCAGAACACGCAGCGGCCCAGATCGATCTGGCAGGTTTCGGTATTAATAGCGTCCTGAGGACAGGCATCAGCGCAGCGCTTCACCAGGGCCCCATCACATTTGGCATCGACCTTAGGCAGACCGCGAAAGCGCTTGTAGAGGTTGATCTGCTCTTTGGGGTATTTGGAGGTCCGGTACCCCTGTTCCATTCTATTTTTAATTACTTGTAGCATAGTAAAACCTTCATGTTTTTTATATTAGCCGGCAGGGACGACTCAATCCCATAAGGTAATAAGGTTTTACCAGTGTGCCAGGTGTGGGCGAGCAGGGTGGCCAACGATAGGTATCCTATGTAAACCGGCCTGCTCGTGCACAGATGGTGCGCTGGTGAAGCCTCCTTTATAAATCAAATCCGCAATAGGAAAGGTTGAAGCTCTTATTGCACAACGGAAAGTCGGAAATGCCTTCATCACGCAGGGACAAAGCCAGACCGGTCCAGTTATGAAAGGAGGGGTCCTTGACCTTGTAGCGCAGGATGTCGCCCTGGCCGTCAGTAAGAAGGCAGTGGGAGACCTCGCCGCGCCAGCCCTCATTAATGCTGACCACAAACGACTCTGGTGCTAACTGCACCTCCTGAGGGGTATAGCTCTTGGCCTCTTCCTTTTTGTCGAGCAGGCTATTAATGAGGCGGATGGAATGCATGATCTCCTCGCGGCGCACCGTGGCCCGTGAGCAGACATCGCCATCGGTTCTATTATTGCTATTGGCCGGCAGCTCGCCATAACACTCGGTGGGGAAGCTGACCCGGGCATCATAACTCAACCCGCAGGCCCGGCCGGCATAGCCCACCAGACCGATCTTCTCGGCATCCTCGCGGCTCACCGTGCCGGTATTGTCAAAACGGGCCTGAACACTGGGGGCGGAAAAAATCAGCTCACTGACATGCTCGACCTCAGGGGTGAGTTCGGCCAATTTGTCAATCAGCAGCTCTTTCTGCTCGTCGCCCATGACATGGGTGACGCCGCCCGCTCTTACCAGGCCGCGGCCAAAACGATTGCCGCCCAGGATCTGGGTCAGGTTGAGGTACTCACCCCTGATCCGGCCGAAATAGGCAGCTGGCGGCCCAAAGGCCACGTCAATACTGAGAGCACCCAAGTCGCCGACATGATTGGCAATGCGCTCAAGCTCCAGGGCAATGGTACGGACGATCTTGGCACCCTCATCCACCTGCAGGCCGGCCAGGGCCTCGATGGCCTGGGCCTGACAGAGACCATGGCCAATGGTGGTATCGCCGGCAATGGTCTCGGCGATAATGGGCATTCTCTTCATGGGCACGCTTTGCAGGAGCTTCTCAACGCCACGGTACTGATAGCCAAGCTGGATCTCCAGATGGAAAACGCGCTCACCGCAGCATTGGAAACGAAAATGACCCGGTTCGATAATGCCGGCATGCACCGGCCCTACTGCCACCTCGTGGACGGTTTCGCCCTCCACCGTGAAGTAGGGGTAGTTGCCGGGAATGTCCTGGCTGTAATCATTAGCAAAGACATCCTTTTTACCGCTATAGTTGGCATGGTAACGCACCATCTTCAGCCAGGGATGGCCCTCGGCCTTGAGTCCATACTGCTCGCCGATCTCACGCTCGAACATATGGAATTTTTCCGACTCTGCGGTCAGAGAGGCAAAGTTGTCCGGGGCATCACAGCCACCGACATAGAGCTTATCGGTACGCATAACAGCAAGGAGCTTGCTTGTGCCCTGATCCTCATAGGCAAAGAACTGAACTACCTGACCCCCTGCCGCCGCACACTCCAGGAGTTGCTGGCGGAAGATATCAAAGGGCAGGTTTGGTATGTCTGCCCGGTTCACTTTTTCGTTGTTTTGTATATGCAGCAACTTATCCATTAACACCACCTCCGATCGTGGCAATTGCCGAGAGAATTGTTTGATACAGGCTGTCCGGCATCCAGACACAGAGAATAATAGAGGTCAGCAGCAGGGCGTATGAGGGCAGAACCCGGGCCATATTTTCATCAACCAGGATCTCATCATCCCACTTGCCGAAACTCATCTTCATCACCAGCCGCGAGGCGCCGGCAAAGATCAGCACAAGGGCAAAGATAAAGATGCTGATGCTGATACTCCTCCCCTTTTGAAAGGCCCCGATGATAATGAGGAGCTCACTGACAAAGATGCCAAAGGGGGGGAAACCCGATATTCCAGCAAAGCCGGCAAAGAAGGCGGTAAAGGTCTTGGGGAAGACCTTGGCCATATTACCGGTTTTATTAATCAGCTTGCTGCCGTAGCCCAGCAGAATATTGCCGGAGGACAGAAACAGAGAAGATTTAATCAGTGAATGGTGGATGAGGTGCAGCATGGCGCCATAGGTTGCCAGGCCGCCGATACCGACACCAAAGGCGATAATACCCATGTTTTCGATACTGGAATAGGCCAGCATGCGCTTATAGCCGGTTTGGTTGAAGATGAAGACAGCGGCAACGAGCATGGAGAGCAGACCAAAGCCGATGAGGATATTACTGGAAAAGTCACCGAGGCCGGCCTGAAAGAGAAGCTGATGGCCGCGATAGACACCGAGAAAGGCACAGTTCAAAAGCGCTCCGGACAGCAGGGCCGAGGCCGGGCTGGGCGCCTCACTATGGGCATCGGGTAGCCAGGTGTGCATGGGAGCAAGGCCCATCTTGGTGCCGTAGCCGATGACCAGAAAGATAAAGCCGGCCTTGAGCCACACCGGGTCAAGCTGGGTAGCCACCGCGCCTAAGGAGCTGAAAGTAATGGGTACGTGGACATTACCGATATCCATGGCCAGGACGATGAAGAAACAACCGAGCAGGGCCAGGGCAATACCCACCGAACAGATCAGCACATACTTCCAGGTCGCCTCCAGGGCCGACTTGGAGCGGGTCAGAAAGATCAGAGGGGCGCTCATCAGGGTGGTGGCCTCAATGGCAATCCACAGCACCACCAGGTGGTCGGCCATGGCCACCATGGACATGGTGGCCATAAAAAACAGG
>JBFFIS010000253.1:0-4468 GCA_041556375.1 Desulfurivibrionaceae bacterium
ACTGATGACATTGCCAATCTCATCATCGCCCAGCTTCTTTTTTTAGAGGCGGACGATCCTGATAAGGATATTACCTTTTATATCAATTCACCTGGCGGTTCGGTGACGACCGGTTTGGCGATCTATGACACCATGCAGTATATCAAGTGCGATATCGCTACCTTGTGCATGGGCCAGGCCTCATCCATGGGTGCATTTCTCCTTGCTTCCGGTACGAAGGGTAAGCGCCACTCGTTGCCCAATACGCGGATTATGATCCATCAGCCCATGGGCGGTTTTCAGGGCCAGGCCTCTGATATCGACATCCATGCCAAGGAAATTCTGCGCATGCGTGAAGACCTTAATAAGATGCTGGTTAAGGCTACCGGGCAAACCATGAAAAAAATTAGCAAGGATACAGATCGTGATTATTATATGAGTGCAGTGGAAGCAAAAAAGTACGGCATCATTGATAAGGTGCTGACTCATCGTCAACTTAGTGAAGAGGAAGGCTGATTATGGCCGGTAACAACACCGACGATCCTGATGTACTCTGCTCGTTCTGCGGCAAGAGTCAGGAGGAAGTAAAGAAGCTCATCGCCGGACCCAACGTCTATATCTGTGATGAGTGCATTGACCTCTGCAACGATATTGTTCGGGAAGACCTCAAGAAGGCCCCCGCTCATGACGCGGTAAAGTCATCCCTCAAGCCCCGTGAGATTAAATCTCACCTTGATGATTATATTGTCGGCCAGGACATGGCCAAGCGGGCCCTGTCCGTGGCGGTGCATAATCATTATAAACGGGTTGAGGCCAACTACGTCAACGACGGTTCCGACGTCGAGCTGCAGAAGTCGAATATTATTCTTGTTGGCCCCACTGGTTCCGGTAAAACTCTGGTAGCCCAGACCTTGGCGAAGATTCTTGATGTCCCCTTTGCCATGGCCGACGCCACCACCCTTACTGAGGCCGGCTATGTCGGCGAGGATGTCGAGAATATCCTTGTTAGTTTGCTGCAGGCCGCCGATCATGATGTCGACCGGGCCCAGCACGGTATCGTCTATATTGACGAGATCGATAAAATTGCCCGCAAGTCTGATTCCGCCTCTATTACCCGGGATGTATCCGGAGAGGGTGTCCAGCAGGCCCTCCTCAAGATTATTGAGGGTACGGTAGCAAGTATTCCCCCCAAGGGTGGCCGTAAGCATCCCCAACAGGATTACATTAGGATTGATACCTCGAATATCCTCTTTATCTGCGGTGGAGCCTTTGTTGGCCTTGACTCGGTGATTAAACGCCGGACCGGCACCAAGTCCATGGGCTTTGGCGCCAAGGTTGTCGGTGATACCAAGAAGAAGATGGGCGAGGTTCTTGCTGAGATCCAGCCGGAAGATCTACTTCAATTTGGCCTTATCCCCGAGCTTGTCGGTCGTCTGCCGGTGATCTCTACCATGGAAGAACTCACCGAGGAAGATCTGGTTCGCATTCTTCAGGAGCCTAAAAATGCCCTGACCAAGCAGTACCAGAAACTCTTCGAGTTTGAGAATGTCCGTCTTCGCTTCACAGAAGGTGCCTTGGCTGCCATTGCCAAGGAGGCCGTGAAGCGCAAGTCCGGTGCCCGAGGTCTGCGTTCTGTGATGGAAAAGGCCATGCTTGAGATTATGTACGAATTACCCTCTGAGGAGAACGTCAAGGAATGCGTTATCAGCGAGCAGGTAATTCTTAACGGTGACTATCCGGTAATCCTTTACGAAAACGAAACAAAGAAGAGCGCCTAAATGACTCCTCTTCTTCTGTAGTAAATTTTCAGGCCACCCTGTCTCAGCTCTCTTCTGCTGAGGTGGAGTGGCCTTCTTTTTGTTGAAGTCAGAGTGTTTAATTATTTATAAAATCAAGGTGTTATGAATTTGATCGATGACAATACCATCCCTTCTGTTGACAGGCAGCACCGATATCCCATGATGCCCCTGCGGGATATTGTTCTCTATCCTCATATGGTTGCCCCCCTTGTTGTGGGCCGTAAAAAATCCATCGCCGCTCTGGAAAAGGCGATGAAGGAGCGCTCCGAGATCTTTCTGGTCACCCAGATGGATGGCGCCGATGAAGATCCGGCTATGGATGCGGTTCATGATGTCGGCACCATTGCCGGTGTTCTTCAGCTCCTGCGTCTTCCTGATGGGACAATCAAGGCCTTAGTGGAAGGGCGTCGGCGTGCCAAGGTTGTAGAGTTTATTGATGAGGATGAATATCTGGCCGTTGAGGTCGATGAGTGTGAGGAGGCCCCGGAGCACGATGTCGAGATCGATGCCTATACCAGGCAGCTTTTGGCTTCTTTTAATCTCTATCGCAAGCATACCAAGAAGATTCCTAAGGAAGTCGCTGCCTCTTTGGAGAAGATCGATAAGGCCTCTAAGTTGGTTGATGTCCTGTCTTCCCATTTGCCCTTGAAGACCGCTGAGAAGCAGCAAATTCTCAGTACTATTAGCGTCAAAAAGAGAATGGAGCTTGTTTTGTCGCTCCTGCAGCGCGAAAGCGAAATTGCCACCCTGGAGCAAAATATCCGTTCCCAGGTCAAGCAGAAGATGGAGAAGACCCAGAAGGATTATTATC
Source organism: Desulfurivibrionaceae bacterium (assembly GCA_041556375.1). Classification (GTDB taxonomy): domain Bacteria; phylum Desulfobacterota; class Desulfobulbia; order Desulfobulbales; family SURF-16; genus BM506. The sequence continues at coordinate 2,590 of JBFFIS010000253.1, forward strand.
TTGCTGAGCAGGTTCGGGTCATTCAGAAGGAAATGGGCCAGGATGATGCCGCTGCTTCTGAAATTAATGAGTTGAAGAAGCAGCTTGATGCCAAGAAACTTCCCAAGGCAGCTAGGGAGAAGGTGGACCAGGAGCTCAAGAAGCTCAAGCTCATGTCACCCATGTCTGCAGAGGCCACGGTTGTCCGCAATTATATTGACGTCATCTTGAGCCTCCCCTGGCTTGAAAAGAGACGTGGCAAAAAGAATGCCGTCGGCGCTGAGACAATTCTTGATGAGGACCATTTCGGTCTTGGTGAGCCTAAAGAGCGCATCCTTGAATATCTCGCTGTGCAGGCCCAGGTTAAAAAAATTAAAGGGCCTATCCTGTGCCTTGTCGGCCCTCCTGGTGTTGGTAAGACCTCCCTTTCCAAATCAGTGGCCCGGGCCATGGGTCGTAAATTTGCCCGCCTTTCCTTGGGCGGTGTGCGTGATGAGGCGGAAATCCGCGGTCATCGGCGTACCTATATCGGTGCTATGCCCGGCAAGATCATTCAATCCCTGCAGAAGGTAAAGGTTAACAATCCTGTATTCTGCCTTGATGAGATCGATAAGATGTCCACTGATTTTCGTGGCGATCCTTCCTCAGCGCTGCTCGAGGTCCTTGATCCCGAGCAAAACAGTACCTTTGCCGATCATTATCTCGATCTTGATTATGATCTGTCGGATGTCTTCTTTATTACTACAGCAAACAATCTTCCTGCCATTCCACCGCCGCTGCGCGACCGCATGGAGGTGATTAAGCTGAGCGGTTACACTGAGGAGGACAAGCTCCAGATTGCCAAGGGTTTTCTGGTTCCCAAACAGCTCCTTGAAAACGGCTTTAAATCAGGAGATATCACTTTTACCGAAAAAGCGGTGCTGGAGATTGTTCGCGGTTACACCCGGGAGGCAGGAGTACGTGGCCTTGAGCGTACCGTGGCAAGTATCTGCCGCAAGATTGCCCGAGATCGATTGAAAAAGGGCAACAGCAAAAAACGGTATAGGGTGACGCCCCAGTCTGTTCGCAAATTCCTTGGCGCCCCTAAGTATCGTTTTGGACTGGCTGAAGACATTGATCAGATTGGCCTCACTACCGGTCTGGCCTGGACCGAGGTAGGCGGTGAGCTACTCCAGATTGAAACCGTGCTTATGCCGGGTAACGGCAAGCTCACCATTACCGGCAAGCTCGGAGATGTCATGCAGGAGTCTGCCCAGGCAGCCTTGAGTTATGTCCGGGCAAACTCTTTGCGGCTGGGCCTTTCCCAGGACTTTTACCAGAAGCTGGATATCCATATCCATGTCCCGGAAGGCGCTATTCCAAAGGATGGGCCTTCTGCCGGCATAACCATGGCCACCTCCATTGTTTCTGCCCTTTTGAAAATTCCGGTGCGTAAGGAAGTCGCCATGACCGGTGAAATCACCCTTCGTGGTCGGGTCTTGCCCATTGGTGGTTTGACCGAGAAGCTGCTGGCGGCCCGGCGTGGTAATATCACCGAGGTTCTTATTCCTAAAGAGAATGAACGTGACCTGGAAAAGATCCCTGCCAAGATCTTAAACAGCCTCGATATTAAGGTCATGGAGCATGCTGATCAGGTTCTTGAGACGGCCCTTGTCTTGGGGCCTGACCAGGAGCTTTTTAAGGAGCTGCCTTTGGAGCCTTTTTGTGCTGAAATGATTGATTTGACAAAGGAGAGTAACCAAATAGCCCCTCATTAAATAAGGGCTAGGAATGAGGTTTCTTTTTATATGCTTTTTTATTTTTAAGCAGAGCTTTTTTCGTTGACGTAGCCCGGCTGCTTTGTTAAATAATCACCTCACTCTGGGGCGGTTAGCTCAGCTGGGAGAGCATCGGCCTTACA
>JBFFIS010000254.1:0-4465 GCA_041556375.1 Desulfurivibrionaceae bacterium
AGCCTAATGACGCCGGTGGACATCAAACCAGACTCTAGCTTCGAGTCCTTCCTGACCGAGATGGAACCCCTTATTACACATCAGGAAGAGCGTCTTATTTTTGAAACAAGACACCAGCGCAAGGATGGCTCCACCTACCCTGTAGAAGTCCACCTGCAACCCTCCAGTTACCGGGGCCGCAAGGTCTATGTCGCCATTATTCTTGATATCACTGCACGCAAACAGGCGGAAAAAGAGAAGAAAGAGCTCCAAGAACAACTCCAACAGGCCCAAAAGATGGAGGCCATCGGCACCCTGGCAGGTGGCATCGCCCATGACTTCAACAATATCCTCGGTGTCATCCTGGGTTATATAGAGATGTCGCAATTACAGCTCGACACAGGTAAAGACATCCGCAAAAACCTTGAACAAATAAGCCAGGCTACCAACCGGGCCGTGGAACTGGTCAAACAGATACTGACCTTCAGCCGCAAAGCAGATCACCTACTCCACCCCCTCAATCCCCAGCTTATCACCAAAGAGGCCTTAAAAATGTTGCGTTCGTCGTTGCCCTCCTCCGTGGAGCTGCAGGAACGCATCGACCCGCAATGCCCCCCTATCATGGCCGACCCCACCAATATCCACCAGGTTGTCCTTAATCTATGCACTAACGCCTTTCATGCCCTGGATCAGGAAAAAGGTCTGATAGCAGTAAGCCTTAGTCGCAAAGAATTAGGGCCAGACGAAATCTCCGATATCGACGTTACCCCGGGCCCCTTTGTCGAGTTGATGGTCCAAGACACGGGCCATGGCATTGAACCCGAAGCCCTTGACCGCATATTTGACCCCTACTTTACCACCAAAGAAAAGGGTAAGGGGACAGGACTGGGGCTGGCCGTCATCTATGGAATTGTTAAAGACTGCCGGGGCTTTATCCAGGTAGACAGCACACCGGGCCAGGGAACAACCTTCCGCATCTATATCCCGGCCCTGACCGAGGCAAAGGTTTCTGATGAAAAAAAAGCACGGGCGGCAGAACTTCCCACCGGCAGAGAACGGGTTCTGGTGGTTGATGACGAACCTTCCATAGTTACCTTGCTGACAACCATGCTCAACCAATTGGGCTACCAGACTGAGGGCAGCACAGCCAGCCTGGAAGCATTGTCAATTTTTCGTGCCGACCCTAACCGCTTCGATTTGGTTATCAGCGACCAGACCATGCCTAAAATGACCGGGGGGGAACTGGCCCGCGAGGTTTTCAGCATACGGCCCGGCCTGCCTATTATTCTCTGTTCTGGTTATAGCTCTGTACTCAAAGAGGAAGAAGTCCTGACCCTTGGCATTAAGAATTTTCTTAAAAAACCTGTACGCAGGGAAACATTGGCCTACGCCGTGCGGGAGGCTCTTGACAATGGCTAAAATCCTTGTTGTTGATGATGACCCAGGAATCATCAACCTGCTCAGCGACTTTCTTGGCCTCCATGGTCACAGCGTGGAAACGGAAAATAATCTCCTGGATGGCCTTGCCGCGGCAACAGAAGGCCCCTTTGATGTTATACTCCTTGATGTCCATATGCCGGATGGCAACGGCCTGGACTTCCTCCCGCAATTCCGATCCACGACCTCAACCCCCGAGATCCTGATCATGACCGGCCAGGGTGACAGGGACGGCGCAGAACAGGCGATTAAAAGCGGCGCTTGGGGCTATGTAGAAAAAACTCATATCACCCGCGACCTTAAACTTCACCTGACCAGGGCCCTTGATTACAGGAGCGAAAAAAAACGTCATCAACCTGTTCCTGTTTCCTTGAAACGGGAGCATATTGTCGGCAACAGTCCAGCGCTCTCACACTGCCTGGACCAACTGGCCATGGCAGCCTCTGGCGATATTGGAGTACTGTTAACCGGCGAAACCGGTACCGGCAAAGAGGTGTTTGCCAGGGCCATCCACGCCAACAGCCGGCGGACAAGCGGCAATTTTATTGTGGTGGACTGCGCTTCTCTACCGGAAAATCTTATCGAAAGCACCCTTTTCGGCCATGCTAAGGGGGCCTTTACCGGCGCTGACCATGCCATGGACGGCCTGGTCAAGCTGGCGGACGGCGGCACCCTTTTTCTTGACGAGGTTGGAGAACTGCCCCTGCTCCTGCAGAAATCATTTTTACGTGTACTCCAGGAAAAACGTTTTCGCCCTGTTGGTGGCAAAGAGGAGATTAGCAGTGATTTTCGTCTGATCACTGCCACCAACCGCAACCTGGAAGAAATGGCGGCGGAGGGGGAATTCCGCCAGGACCTGCTCTTTCGCATCCAGGCCTTCAGCATCCACCTTCCGGCCCTGCGTGAACGCATTGAGGACATCAAGGCGCTGGCAGCCCACTTTATGGCCTCCCTCTGCGAACGTCACAAGCAAGAGTGCAAAGGCTTCAGTTCCGATTTCCTGGCCACCCTAGCCACCTATGACTGGCCCGGCAATGTCCGGGAACTCTTCCAGACCCTGGAACAGGCCTACACACTTGCCCTCCACTCCCCCACCCTTTTTGCCACCCACCTCCCGGAAAAGCTGCGTATCCATCAAGCCCGATCCGCAATTCGCCAGACACCTGACCCGGCAAAGCCAGCCTCCGGAGAGGGTGGTAATGACCAGTGTCACATCCCTCCGCTGCAAGAGGCCAAAGATATCTTTGAGAGAGAGTATCTGCACCGAGTCCTGGCGCTAAGCCAAGGCAACATTTCCGCGGCCAGCCAGATTTCCGGCCTTTCACGCACCCATTTTTACCGCCTCCTGGCCAAGCACAAAATGCAGAGCGCCAGCAAAACAGATACCTAAGCCAACTCTTTCCCTGTTCCATTTCAGAGACACCCACCTGTTACATTCTTGTGACAGTGTAACCTATCCGGCACATCACCCTCATGCGACAAGGCGTCCTCTGAAATTATCCTTTCTCTTGTAAATCCCAGCCAGAGCTGGCCCCTCACCCCAGCCCCTTCCGCCTGATTCGCGCGGCACGCTTGTTGCTCATATTAAAAATATACATATCAAGCAAGCCATCAATGTGCCAATGCCAACGAACTTCGCATTTAGGGAGACCACAGCAAATGAACATATTTTTGTATGCAGGCAAAAAGGGTGGAGCTGGCGAAAGCAGACTTGCAACACTGATAGACAACAGTGTCACAGGTAGTCAGCCTTACCGCGCCGACAATCCTCCCGAGATGATTGAACTCCTCCGTTCCAGGATGCACAGTCAGGACATTGTCATTCTCCACCTAGCCACGGCCAGAGAGCTCGACGACTTTCTGGCTGCACAAAGCCTCTTTGACGACATCCGTCTCCTTCTCATCCTGCCGGACAATAACCCTGCCTTACTAACGAAAAGCCACGAGCTGCGCCCCCGTTTTGTTGATATCGACCAGGGTGACAATTTCGACAGGGTCATGGCCGTACTAAACAAGATGTGTATTCTCCATCCACCCCGTTCCAAACTGAAAGAAAATGCTCAAAAGAATACCGAAGTTAAACATTAACCATAAAGCAAAAATTATGGCTCGAGCAGCTACACCTCTACATAAGCGCCATGGACAGGGAGTCAACATAATGGAAAAAAACACAGAAACAAGCAGCGGCGGTAAATACCTGACCTTTATGCTTGCCGAGGAGACCTACGGCATCCCCATCCTCAAAGTCAAAGAGATCATCGGCATAATGAAAATTACCGAGATGCCGCAGATGCCGGCCTTCATGAAAGGGGTCATCAACCTGCGAGATCACATTATTCCCATTGTTGATCTGCGCCAGAAATTCGGCATGCCTGCCGTAGAACACACGGAAAGAACCTGTATTATCGTCATTGAGGTGACACGAGATGACCAAGGAGCCAGCACCATCGGTATCATCGTTGATGGCGTCTCCGAGGTCGCCAACATCAAGGAAGAACAGGTAGAACAACCCCCAACCTTTTCCGCTGATGTTGACACCAGATATATCCTGGGGATGGCCAAGGTTGACGGCGATGTCAAAATCCTGCTCGATATCGACAAGGCCCTTTCGGGTTCGGAGCTGGAATCACTGACCCCTGAAACATAAAATGCTCCATGACGGTGGCACCACGGAATCACTATCTGAGAAATACAGCGTTCATACTACTCTGAAGCTCAGAAAACAACAGAGCGTACTTATTACAGGAGAACAAATATGAAACTCACCCTGCGTATCAAAGTAATGGTTATTCCTCTGACCCTGATGTTTCTATCCACCTTCTTTCTCATCGGCGTCTCCCTCTGGGTAAAAAATCACCTCTGGCAAGGCAAGGTCGACGAGCTTTCCCTCAGCCAGGCCGCCCTGGCAGAGAAGAGCCTATCCAGCGTCGGCACCCAGGCCCTGACCCTGGCGGCCATGGCCGCCGCCACGCCGGGAGTACAGGAGGCCTACCAGTTGGCCCGTGACGGCAACGAGGCCGATGGCCGCGCCCTGCTCCGCACAAGCATG
>JBFFIS010000255.1:0-4448 GCA_041556375.1 Desulfurivibrionaceae bacterium
AGGATGTTGGCACTTTCCTGCTCAATGAGAATCTTTTGACAGTAGAGGCTGACACCGGGATCCATGCGGCCGAAACCCAGGGTCTCGAAGTTCTCTTTGGGCACAAAGAGCAGGGCCTTGATGGCTAAGGGCGCGTCTGCCGAGAAGTGCAATTTGGCCAGCGGTTCATCCATGGCATTGGCAATGAACTTGTAAAAATCATTATACTCGTCATCCTTGATGTCCTGCTTGGATTTGGCCCACAGGGCCTGGACGGTGTTGACCGTGTCGCCGCCGACCTTGATGGGAAAGGGGACGAAGTTGGAGTATTGCTTGATAATCCGCTTGATCTCGTACTCGGAGGCATAATCGTGGCTGTCGTCGTTAAGGTCGATGATAATCTTGGTGCCGCGATGGAGGCCGGGGCAGGATGTCAGGCTGTAGCTCCCGGCCCCTTCTGAGGACCATTCACAGCCCTCGGCATCAGGGCGATAGGAACGCGATTGAACGCGGACCTTGTTGGCGACCATAAAGGCGGCGTAAAAGCCGACGCCGAACTGGCCGATGAGATTGACATCCTTTTTGGCCGCTTCAGCCAGCTCCGAGAAGAAATTTTTGGAGCCGGAATGGGCAATGGTGCCCAGGTTCTGCTCCAGCTCCGCCCGGGTCATGCCGATACCGGAATCGGTGATGGTCAAGGTATGCTCTTTTTCATCAAAGGCGATGGTGATTTCCAGGGGCGCGTCCTTGTCGAAGACCTCGTCTTCAAGAAGCTGTTGGTGTCTGAATTTCTCCAGGGCATCTGCCGAGTTGGATACCAGTTCGCGGAGAAAAATGTCCCGCTCGGTATAGAGGGAGTGGATAACAATATCTAGCAGCTGCTTGACTTCAGCCTGGAACTCTTTGGTTTCACTTTTTACATCTGTCATGAATGCTTCCCTTATAAAGTCTGGTGTTAGAGATAAGAGGGGTTACCTGCCAAAACGTGAGACAAAATAAGCATGAATCAAAGGGTGTCAAGCAGGAAATTATGATAGATAATGTTGACTTTTTTCAAGTTTCCTCTGATAATTTAACCTGTTGAAAGTCGTAGTAGTCCACTATTGGTTAGGAGAAGATGCATTCGATGGCAGACCAGAGCCCCCCCAAACGTATTCTCATAATGGATGATGAGGCAACAATTCGTACCCTCCTGGAGGAATCGTTGCAATTTATGGGCTTTGATGTCATGTCGACCGTCTGTGGGGAGGATGCAGTGAGTGCCTATTCTCAGGCGGTTAAGGACAATGCTGCTTTTGATATTGTTATTATGGACCTGACCGTGCAAAACGGTATGGGGGGAGAAGAGGCTGCCGCCCTGATCGGCCAGTCCTATCCCGATGCTATCATTGTCGCTGCCAGCGGTGATTCGGGGGCCCCTGCCATGGAGCATTCTGAGGACTTCGGCTTTAAGGGTCATATCACCAAGCCCTTTAACCTCCAGGAACTCTCTGCCTATATCCATTCTCTTCTCGGCGACTAATTTTCCTTTTGTCGCCGGCCATCTCTCCTTCTTGTCCGGGCTTTTCCGTTGACAGTTGGATGTTGCCACTGGTATATTTCTGCGTTTTCCTTTGTAAAGTTGATAACCCCTGATGGCTGGCTTGAGAGGTCTTGCACCTTCATGGCCTTCCTTGTCAGAGGGTTTTATTTTTTTTGTACCTGTCCACATGGAGAATTTAGATGAGTATTCGTGAAGATGCCTTGAATGGCACCCTCTCCCCGATTTTTGAAGCCTGCGCCAAGCAGGAAGGCGTTTCCCCGGAGTTTCTCATGGCCGGTGTTGCCGAGGGCACCATCGCCATTCCTAAAAATAACAACCATGATTTTGATAAGATCATGGCCGTGGGCAAGGGTCTGTCCACCAAGGTCAATGCCAATATCGGTGCCTCCCGCGATATGCCAGAGGCCAAACAGGAGCTGGAGAAGCTCTGTGTTTGTCTGCGGGCCGGAGCCGACACCGTCATGGATCTCAGTATGGGAGCGAATATTAATGAGGTGCGACGCGGCATTTTGAAGGAATGTCCAATTCCTTTAGGTACGGTGCCTGTCTACCAGACCGTTGCCGATGTGGTTGAAAAGCAGAAAAAGGCCATCGGTGAGGTGACGGTGGATGAGATGCTTTCCACCATTGAGGAGCAGGCCAGAGATGGCGTTGACTTCATGACCATCCATTGCGGGTTGACCCGTGATGCCCTGGCCAAGGTCAAGGGCCATGAGCGCCTGATGGGCGTGGTCAGCCGCGGCGGTTCCTTCACCATTGAGTGGATGAGCTATAATAAGAAGGAAAACCCTTTTTATGAGTATTACGATGAGATTCTGGCCATTTTAAAAGAGCACGAGGTGACAATCAGCCTCGGTGACGGCCTGCGTCCCGGCTGTCTGGCTGATGCCACTGACCGCGGTCAGGTTCAGGAGCTGATCCATCTCGGAGAGCTCACCCAGCGGGCCTGGGAGGCCGGTGTTCAGGTTATTGTTGAGGGCCCGGGCCATATGCCCCTGGACCAGATCAAGGCCAACATGCTTCTTCAGAAACGTCTCTGCCATGGCGCCCCCTTCTATGTCCTGGGGCCGCTGGTCACCGATATTGCCCCGGGGTATGACCACATCACCGGTGCCATCGGCGGTGCCATTGCTGCCTCGGCTGGTGCCGATTATCTCTGTTACGTCACCCCGGCCGAGCATCTTAAGCTGCCCAGTGCCGAGGACGTTCGCGAGGGTGTTATTGCCTCGAAGATTGCCGCCCATGCCGCTGACATCGTCAAGGGCGTTCCCGGCGCCATTGATCGCGATATCGCCATGGCCAAATGCCGCAACAACCTGGACTGGAAGGGGCAGATCGACCTTTCTCTCGATCCGGACAAGGCCCGGCATTATCGGGAGCTGGGCAATACCTACAAGGGTGATGCCTGTGCCATGTGTGGTGATTACTGCGCCATCAAGGTCTACAAGAAGGCAACCAAGCCTGGCCGCTGCCCCACGGAAAAATAGAGGTATCTTGGAGCTCGTTGCCGAGCTCCGAGGTTTTTGCTAGAACAGAGGCTGTCAATAAGGACACTGACTCGAAGGAGGTCACATGGGCGATATCCTTACCACGATTTCTGATTTTTGGGTGAATACCAATATCCCGGAGCAGTTGAAAAACGTCGATGTCCGGGGCCTCTTTACCAACCCTTGGGTGCTGGTGCCCCTCATCGCCCAGGTGGGCTGGTGGATTTACAAGCAAGAGATCAATGCCATCGTCTTTCTCACCCTTGGTATCGGCGTCTGGATATTTACCGGTACCCCCTATGCCCACGGCCTGGTGGTCGACGGCAACCTTCAGCTTGGCAAGGTTTTGCCGGTGGCCGGTGTTGGTCTGGGTGTGATCATGGTGGTGATCTACATGCTTTTCATTCGTGGTGACTAATGGCCAGCCACCGCCTGCAGGCTGTATACCAGAGCCTGTATGATTATTTCGGCCCCCAACACTGGTGGCCCGGGGACAGCACCCTGGAAATTCTGGTGGGGGCGGTCTTGACCCAAAACACCAACTGGAGCAATGTTAGTCGGGCCCTTGATAATCTCAAGGACCACCAGCTCCTCAGTCTCGAAACTCTCACCTCTATTCCCATTGACCTGCTGGCCGAAAATATTCGTCCTGCCGGCTATTACAACCTCAAGGCCCAGCGCCTGAGAAACCTCCTGAACGCTCTGGCTGACGAGGTCAATGACCCAGACAGTCTGGCTGATTTCTTCAGCCAGGATCTTGACACCCTACGGCAAAAATTACTCGCCGTGAAAGGGGTCGGCCCGGAAACGGCTGATTCCATCCTCCTCTATGCCGCCCAAAAACCGATCTTCGTGGTCGATGCCTACACCTACCGCTTCCTGAGCAGACACGCCCTGGTAGCGGAGGAGAGTAGTTATGATGAGATGCAAGAGCTCTTTATGACGGCCTTGCCGCCGGAGGTCGATCTCTATAACGAGTATCACGCCCTTTTGGTCTGTCTGGGCAAAGAGTTTTGCAAGAAGACAAATCCTCGCTGTGACGACTGTCCATTGCAGGCTGATTTGCTGGAGAACTAGGCGGGCAGCAGGTCAATGACCTCCTGCGGTAGTTGCGGGCGGCCGCGGTCATTGATGCCGGTGGCAATAATTTTGGCGGTCAAAACTAGCTTCTGGTCGCTGCGCCGTCTGATCTGCTGACTGAAGGCAAAGCGCAGCGGAGAGATGCGTTCCAGATCGAGATCAATAACAAAACTGTCACCGCTGGTCAGCGGCAGTTTGTAGTCAAGCTCCGCCCTGGTGACCACCAGGTTGATGCCCCGCCTGGTGAGGTCGGCGAAACTGATCTGGCGGGAGAGCAGGAACTCATGGCGGGCATGCTCCAGGTAGTTCTGGTAGACGGCGTTGTTGACCCGGCCCTGCATGTCGCACTCATAGTCGCG
>JBFFIS010000256.1:0-4438 GCA_041556375.1 Desulfurivibrionaceae bacterium
CCCCTTGTCAAAGGTGATGATCTCGGCCCCATAGGCTGTGAGGATGTTGTGGCGCTCACGGCTGACCCAGTCGGGCATAAAGATGGTCACCGGATGGCCGAGATTGCCGCCCAGGGCTGCAAAGGCAATACCGGTATTGCCGCTGGTCACCTCAATGATCGGCGCTCCGGCCTTAAGCGCCATTTTTTCGTAGGCCCGGGCCATGATGGTATAGGCCATGCGGTCCTTGATGCTGCCGCTCAGGTTGAGGTGTTCGGCCTTGGCATAGATGGTACGCCTGTGCCCCTCAATAATAAAATCAATGGCCAGCAGCGGCGTATTGTGGATCAGGCTTTTCAGGCGTTTGAGCCGGGTGGCGGTATCGGTCATGGCAGATTTCAAGTCAATGGCAAAATGCGATGCTGCTGATTGCCAAGGGGATGCAGCACGACAAGGGGCAAGCACCAATAGTATGGTCACCTCTCCTGCCAACCCCATAGCCCTGTAGGAGAAAAGCTCTGGATATCAGCGTAGACAAGTTGGCGGACCGTGTCAAATAAGGAGTTGGCAGAAGAGATGCTCGCTTTGTGGGGTGTCGAAAAGAATGTTATTGGCTCACAGTTGGGGGTTTAGCCAACCGTAAAATGGTGAAATCCCCAAGGTAGGGGCAGGGGAATATTTCTAACGAACGACAACCTGGCATGCCCTGGCCCCAAAAAAGCAGGCAGGCTGCGCCAAATGGCCTGGCCTGGCGAAAAAATAGTCTGATCACCAACTGTGGCCATGATTTTGCTAGCAAGAGTGGAGAGCGTGTCACATCGAAAAAAACAAAATGAAGGGAGGTCGCAATGGATGTCGAGACAATTGTACCGGATGAAGTCCTGGACACAAAAGGCTTGAGCTGCCCCATGCCGCTGCTCAAAACCAAAAAGGCAATGAATGATCTCAGCTCGGGGCAAATTTTAGAAGTTATGGGCACAGACCCTGGCTCAAAGAATGATCTGCCAAACTGGTGTGACCGTTCCGGCCATGCCTTTCTTGGCGATAAAGAGGAGAACGGTTTCTTTAGGTTTTTTATCAAGAAAGGCTAGGTTGGCGTAGATAACCCAGCCTTTTGCCATAAAAAAACCGCAGGGCCTAAGCCTGCGGTTTTTTTATGGCCGCTGTCAACGCAGCCTACGGGATTGTTGTGTCTCGGTACAGCAGTGCGGGCTGGCAGGACGTGGATCGACCCTGTCGCGAAAAGACCTTAGAGTCCCATTACCAGCAGGTTGAGAAGACCGATCATGAAGCCGAGCAGGGCGCCGAAGAGGTTGATGTACTTGAACTGCTCCTCCATAATCGACATCAGCAACCCTTCCAGGCGCAGGAGGTCAAGGCCATCGACCTTGCGGGTCACCAGTTCCTTGATGTTGAGCAGGTCAACCAGGCCGGGGACCTCGCGGATCAGGAGGTCGCTGATCTGGCCGCGGGCGTATTCGCCTATACTTTCCTGGACCTCGTGGGACAGGATGTCGTCGAGTCTGCCGATGGGGTGACCCAGGAGTTTTTTCTCGACATGCTCGATGATCATGGTGTCGATCAACTTCTTTACCCGGGCTGAGCGCATGGTGGCGATGACCTTGTCGGCCAGCCACTCTTTGCCGGCAGCCAATCCCTGGGCGCCAAAGATTTCGTCGGCAATTTCTTCAATGGTGCGCTCGTCCTGACCGGCCAAGGCTTCCTGGAGAAGGACGGTAAGGCTCTCGGCCGTTTTCGGGTGGTGGAGAAGGGTGACAATCTGGGTGAGAATATCCTCCAGAAGCTGTTCTTTTTTCTCCTCGCTGACGCCGTCCAGAAACTGTGAAAAGGGCGTAGCGAGAAACTCGCGGACCTTGTCGGTCAAAATTGTTGATACCCGTTCCTGGAGGGTGTCATTGGCCAGCCACTGACCGATCTCATCGCCCTTGTCGGTGAGAAAGGAGCTGACCTTCTCCTTGATGAGCTCTGGGCTCAAGAAGCCGCTGACCATGGCGGCCAGGGGGCCCAGGGAGGCGGTAAAGCTGCCGATAGCCTCGCAGATGGATGAGGCAATGCGCTGTTGCAGTACCGGTTCCTGGACAACGCTGGCCAGCTTGGCGAGAATGGCCGGGGCCTCCTGCTCAAGGCGGTTGCAGATGTAATCAATAATATCATCAGGCATCAGGTCGGCAGGCGCTTTACCGCCCTTGATAAAGTCATCAATCTTGGTGCTGAGTAAGGCGCGCAGCCACTCCTCAAGACGGGGGTGGCTCAGCATGCTCGCCGCTGTCTGCTCGAGAAAGGTGTAGAAATGCTCTCGGCTGCTGTCGGGAAAGGCCTCCTTGAGGGTGGATTGGAGGAACTCATCCATCCTGTCTTCGAGGGTGGCTGAGATAGTGGCGCTGAATTCCTCACCTTCCAGATAATGGTGGAGTTGGTCGATAAAACGCCAGCGCATTACCTTGACGGTGGCCAGGAAATAGGAGGAAAAACGTTGGGGAATAATGGTAGTGATGGGACCCAGGTCTTTCTGGAGAATGTCGCTCAGGCGGCTGTCAATGAGGGTGGCCAGCTCTTTTTGGAAACTGGGGCTGGAAATGGCCTTGCCAATATCTCCGGAGGTGAGCAGGTGGGAACCGACCATTTCGCCGATATTGCAGGCCAGGTCGTGGCGTTTTGAAGGGATGACGCCCGGGGTCATGGGAACCCGCATGCCGAGGAATTTCCAGGGTTTTAGGGGCCGAAAAAGCATTTTGATGGCCACGTAGTTGGTCATGTAGCCGATAAAGGCGCCGAGTGCCGGCGGGGCAAGGTAAACAAGTGGTGAAGGCATATTTTTATCTGTGAGGGTGAAAAGGTGATTGGAAAGTTGCGGAGAAGGTACTCTTTAAAAACGACTTTAACGGTTTTTCGTCTTATTTCTCGTATTCGGAATCCTCAACTTCTTTTTTTCATCCGACATATCCAGTTCATGGCCGGGATTCCCTTATTGTCAAAATCAAAATGGTGGGCCTGCAGCGAGACAATCTTGAAAAAAGGCTCCACTGCCGAGCTGATCTGGCTTGCCGACAGCTTTGGTGGCCCCGGGCCTTCCCTGGTTTCATCACTGTTGCCGATCAGCGACAGCCAAAGGCCATCATCGGCGAGAGCTGCCGCCACCTTTTTGGCAAAGAGCAGGCGTTGGTCGTGGTCGCGGAAATGATGGAAGCAGCCGCGGTCAAAGGCAAAATCAAAAGAGCCGGGGGCCAGATCGTCGGCCAGAAAATCGCGGTTGTGGAAGGTGCATTGCACTCCGGCCGCCTCCGCCTTCTCTTTAGCATTCTTGATGGCCAGAGCTGAAATGTCATAGCCGGTGGTCTGGAAATTTTGTGAAGCCAGCCAGATGACATTGCTGCCGGTGCCGCAGCCGATATCAAGGGCCCGGCAGGGAGCAAGGGCGCTGTCGTCGATGAAATCGATCAGGCTCTGGTCGGGTCGGTGAATCTCCCAAGGGGTGTTGCCCGTCTGGTAGCGTTCGTCAAAGTCGATATCAGCAGCCATAGCATCCTTTTTTTTGAGACCTTCTTTGAAAAAGTGAGTTCTTTCGCCTTACGATTTCATGAGTTTGCCGAGCACCTTGTCCACGGCCAGGGACTGCTTCATCGAGGCATCGAGAAAATCCTGGGTCAGATAGGTGCTGCTCGTCTCAATCTGCTCACAGAGGGCATTAATCTCTTCTTTCTCGGCCATGTCCATGATCTTCATAATGTTCTCGGCAAAACTGCGGACAATCTTGCGGCCCTCACCCTTGGTGGACATGATCTCGGCGTAGGTCCGCGGGTTCTGGTTATGGACGCGGGCCATGGCCAGGATCGAGTAGAGGGAGGTCAGGGTGGCGTGGCTGGGGATATCCGCCATCTTGATGTCATTATCGGCCAGGGCCATGGCCAGGGCCACCGAGATGGTGGTGGGCAGCTTCTGGCCGACACCCATGAGCAGGTCGTGCTTTTGGGGTGAATCATGGTAGATGGCGGCGCCATGCTTATAGAGAAAGGCCTCAAACTCGGAGCACAGGGCGCCGCTGCGCGGGGTGCGCACCACCGAGGCGTTCTTGTCCTTCATGGTCAAGGCAGCCGGACCCCAGAGATTATGGACCAGCATGAGCTCGACGCCCTCGCTGGTGTGTTTGAGAGCGGTGTTTAAGGTGTCTTCCGCCTCACCGGCCAGCAGGATAAGGGCCTGGCCGTCTTTGAGGAGCTTGCCGTATTGGGCAATGGTGGCCGAGGTATAGCTGATCGGTACGCAGATCATCACCACGTCCACCTGGTCGATCATCTCTTCGGGACGCAGCTCGGTGGAGCGGCCGCTGAGCATGGTCTCGTAGCCCTCGTTTTCCAGCTTCCTGGCAAACCAGGTGGACATGTCGCCGGTACCGATAAAACCGAAGGTCTTGATCCTCTTAACCCGCATATCCACCCGG